>NZ_JALEXO010000292.1 GCF_022780145.1 Intestinibacter sp. | reverse complement strand
ATTTGAAGGATTTTTAGATAGAGATAAAAAAATCCGCAGAAAAAGACTAGAAGAATTAAAAGAAGAAGAAAGAACTATGATTTTTTACGAATCACCACATAGATTAAAGGACACACTAAAGGATATGCTAAAGATTCTAGGAAATAGAAAAATAGCAGTAAACAGAGAATTAACTAAAAAATACCAAGAGGTAATAAGAGAAGATATCGAAACAGTCCTAAAAATTTATGAAGAAAAAGAAATAAAGGGTGAATTTGTATTAATAGTAGGTGGGTTTGAAGGTGAAAAACAATCAAAGAACAACTACGATAGTTTAACTGAAAGGGAATATGTAATAGAGCTAATCAACAATGGTTTTAGTAAAAAAGAAGCTATAAAGACCGTATGCAAGGATAGAAAGCTAAAAAAAGATGTTGTGTATAAGCAAGTATTAGATTTATAAACAGGGGTGATTAGATGGATGAGATAGGAAATCAATTATTAGAATGTCTAAAATATAAAGATACCTCTAGTGAAATAGAAAAACTAGATAAAGAAGGTCTATTAGAACAAATAATACCTGATATCAAGTATATGAAAGAAGTTGGAAAATGCAGATATCATATAGTTAATTCTTTTCAGCATTCTTTATATACCCTAGCGTATTTTGAAGGTATATTAAAAACAAATGAATTTCTACCAAAGCATTTAGAAAAATACGTCTGGGATTATTTGAATTCAACTGATGAAGCTGGATTTCCTATATTACAAATATTAAAATTAGGCATTTTTTTGCATGATATAGGGAAACCATCGGCTAAAAGTATAGATTCTAAAGGTGTAACCCACTTTAAAGGTCACGATGTGACAGGTGGTGAGATTGTACTCAAATTAGGTAAGGATTTAGGCTTAAGTGAAATTACTACTCAAAAGCTTTTTAAATATGTAAGATACCATATGTTTTTATTATCAATATACAAAAGCAACAATATAGGCAAAGAATCATTGTGGAGAGAATTTGATAAATTAGGTGATGATGTAATAGGTATACTATTACTTGGTTATTGCGATTTAGTTGCAACTAGAAATTTATTAAATCCACTTGAAGATAGCGGTATTGTAAAAACATATATGGAATTTATTTTAACTATTTATTTTCATAAATATAAAACTGATAGAGAAATATAAAATATAAAAATAGTCTGTTGCGATTGACAGACTATTTTTATATTCCAAATAATTTTTAATTATAGTATGGATTTAGCTTGAATAGGTGTAGATAAAATAACAGAGGTCTTAGTTGTACCTATTGATTTTATGCTATCAATGACATTTTCAAGCTCATACATATCCTTTACTATAACTTTTAATAATGAACAATCATCTCCAGTAATATGGTGACATTCAACTATGCGAGGATCCTTTCTAGCAGTTTCTAAGAAAAGTTCATATTTATCACTTGGCAAAGAAATATGGATAAAGGCCTTTATAACTCTGCCTAAAGCGTCTGGGTTTACTATAGCTTTGTATCCTTCTATTACACCAGATTCCTCTAGTCTCTTAACTCTTTCAGAAACAGCAGGAGAAGTTAATCCTACTATTTTTCCTAAGTCTTTCATGGAAATTCTACCATCTTTTTGCAATATTTCTATAATCCTGTAATCAGTAACGTCCATTAATTGACCCCCCTTTTATCTAAAAAATTATTTTAATTAAAACACTTTTTTTGATTCTAATAAATCATTTTTTAAATCCCAAAGTTTTTGAGATAAATCAACTTTGTATCTCTTAGGTGAAGAAAGTCTCTTATAAGAGTCCCAGAAAGTATCAAGTTGTGATTTTACATAAGCTTTTATTTCGTTTATAGGTTTGTATTCGTATTTACATTCACCGTTTATGAATAAAGGCTTATGAAGCTCTTTAATTGAATAATTTTCAAAAGTAAGTTTTTTCCAAGTGTATGTAGGGTGGAATACAGTTAGAGGCTTTGTAGTATCGATTTCTTCGTCTTTTAGCATTATTAAGTCACTACCAGCATCATTGTTGCTATCGTATATTCTAACTACCTTTTTGTAACCTGGATTATTTATTTTTTCTGGGTCTTCAGATACTTTTATCTTAGGTATTAATTCATCACCTTTGAATGAACCTGCTAATTTGTAAACACCACCTAATGATGGAGATTCAGCAGATGTGATTAATTTAGTACCAACGCCCCATGAGTTAATAGCTGTACCACTTGATTTTAAATCTGCAATTATGTACTCATCTAAATCGTTTGAAGCAGTAATTTTTAGGTCATGGTATCCTGCTTCTTCAAGTCCTTTTTTAACTTCATTAGAAAGATATTCTAAATCTCCTGAGTCGATACGTATACCTGCTGGTTTATATCCTTTTGCTGTTAAGTTATCAAATACTTTGATAGCGTTTGGAAGACCACTCTTTAAAACATTGTATGTATCGATTAATAATAAACAATTATCTGGGTATATGTCAGCATAAGCTTGGAAAGCTTCTAATTCAGTATCGAATTTTTGTACCCAACTGTGAGCGTGTGTGCCGACAACAGGGATATCAAACATTTTCCCAGCTAATACATTGGCTGTACCAGCGCATCCACCGATAACTGCGGCTCTTGCTCCATAAGTACCAGCATCTGGTCCTTGAGCTCTTCTTAATCCGAATTCAAGAACAGGATCCCCTTGAGCAGCATAGCAAACTCTAGAAGCTTTAGTCGCTATTAGTGATTGGAAGTTAACTATATTAAGTAAAGCTGTTTCTATCAATTGAGCTTGATATAAAGGTGCTTTTACAGTTATTATCGGTTCACCAGGGAACATTATAGTTCCTTCTTCAACTGCGTATATATCTCCTGTAAATTTAAAATCCTTTAGAAAATTCAAAAACCCCTCAGAGAATAAATTTAAACTTCTTAAGTAGTCTAAATCGTCTTCTGAAAAATGCAAATCATTTATATACTCAGCTAATTGTTCAATGCCGCAAATAATTGTGTATCCACCGTCGCAAGCGTTTTTTCTAAAAAACATATCAAATACAACTATATCTTCGTGAATGTTTTTTTCGTAATATCCATTCATCATAGTAAGTTGGTATAAATCTGTAAGTAGAGTTAAATTTCGCATTTTTTTTCTCCTTAAATATTTTAATTAGTTATAAAAAAACCCTATACATATACTTAAACATAATCTAGCAAAACTTTCAAGTATAAAGTAGTATTAATGCATCATAAAATTATTTAAAGTAACTATTAATTATTCCGTAAAAAAAAATGTTATTTTAAAGAGAGGTGGGGAAAAATTAGCAAAATATGGTTTTATATGATAGTTATAGGGATAGTGGGGAGTATTTACTTTGATAATTTACAACAATTAAATACAGTGATTTTAGATGAAGGTTCGAAGGCTATTGAATTTACTATAAGCTTGGCAGCTATAATGTCACTTTGGATGGGAATAATGAATATAGCGAAGGAATCTGGATTAATAGATAAAATTGGAGTAAGGATGAATTTTATTTTAAAAAAATTATTTCCACGAATCCCACAAAACCACAAGGCTATGAATTACATAATAATGAACATAATACTAAATATGTTGGGAGCTGGGAATGGCGCAACTTCTTTTGGATTAAAGGCAATGGAGGAGCTACAAACCTTAAACGATAAAAAAGATAGAGCATCCGATGAAATGATAATGTTTTTAGTCATAAATATATCATCTATTCAATTGATACCTTTTACTATGCTAAAAATAAGGGCTGACTTAGGCTCTGCTAATCCTAATGAAATAATAATTTCTACTCTTGTGGCGACTACAGTTTCTACTATAGTTGCGATTGTATCGTGTAAGATTTTTGAAAGGAGGATAAAATAGATGCTCAATAGAGTAGCTAATTTGGCTATTCCTGTAATAATGTTGTTAATAGTTGTTTATGGAAAATACAAAAAAATAGATATATACGAGGCATTTGTGGTAGGCGCAGTTGATGGACTCAAAACAGCGTGGAATATACTTCCTTATATAATAGGAATATTTTTAGCTATAGGAATATTTAAATCAGGCAGAGGTATTGAGATGCTTGAGTTTATATTTGAACCATTGGCAAAGATCTTAAACATACCGAAGCAATTGATAGGGCTTATAATGATGAAGCCTATATCAGGAAGTGGGGCGCTAGGTATGTATTCAGAACTAGCTAATAGAGTATCTGTAGATTCTTTATTAGAAAAGATGGGAGCAACTATTGTAGGGGCATCAGAGACTGTATTTTATACTATGGCAATTTATTATGGAAGCCAAAAGATAAAGAAAACACGTCATACTTTGATTTGTGCAATGTTAAGTCATTTTGCGGGAGTCATAGCTTCTGTTTACATATGTTATTTGTTGTTTAAATAGATATATTCAAATTTGGAATAAATAAAAAATTAGAAATTATTATAAAAAATATAGTATAATTTAATAATAGATATTAAAAAATTTAAAAGGGGAGAGAGATTTTTATGAAAAAGTACGATGTAAGTAGAGAAATACATAATCCTTGTGCTAATGTATATGATTTTGATATGAATTTCGAAGAAGAAGTTTGTACAGATAATACAGACGAAGCTTTAGAAAAATTAATAGGTAAAAAATTACCTGAATATAAAAAGACAGTTTCTAATAATGGTGCCACAATTGAATATGAGCTTTTTTTACCTCGTAAAGAAAGATATGTCTTTTCTGAAATAAAATAAAAATCATACAAAAATCAAATAAATTTTTTTATATGTTGCTTGACAACAAATTTTTTATTTAATAAAATAAACCATATAACAATAATAGTTAAATGCTGTGAAGAGAAGAGTAGATAATTCGATTTTTCTGCAGAGAGCTAGATTAGGTGAAAGCTAGCGTCTAATTGATTATTGAACATGGCCTTGGAGCTTCTTATCTGAACTTATTTAAGGTAAGACGGATGGACTCGTTATTAGTCCACTAAGACATTCAGATTTTTCTGGATAAATTAGGGTGGTAACGCGAATATATACTCGCCCCTATGGGATTCCATAGGAGGCGAGTTTTTTATTTATAGTAAAAATTAAGGAGGAAATAAAATGAGTAAACCAACTTTTTATATTACAACACCTATATACTATCCAAGTGGTAGATTACATATAGGTCATACTTATACAACAGTTGCAACAGATGCAATTGCTAGATTTAAACGTTTTTGTGGATATGATGTAAGATTCTTAACAGGTACAGACGAACACGGTGAAAAAATACAAAAAAAGGCTAGAGAAGCTGGTATGACAGAAATGGAATACCTAGATGGAATGATAGCTGATATCAAAAAATTATGGAAGACAATGGATATATCTTATGATGATTTTATAAGAACAACTGAACCAAGACATACAAAAATAATCCAAAAAATATTTACTAAATTATACGAACAAGGCGATATATACAAAGGTGAATACGAAGGTAGATATTGTACTCCATGTGAAAGTTTCTGGACTGAATCTCAATTAATAGATGGAACTAAATGTCCAGACTGTGGTAGAGAAACTTATGTAGCTAAGGAAGAAGCTTATTTCTTTAAACTATCTAAATACGAAGATAGAATAAAAGAATTATTCAAAAATCCTGACTACTGCTTCCCAGAAGCTAGAGCTAACGAAATGATAGCTAACTTCTTAGAACCAGGTCTAGAAGATCTATGTGTAACTAGAACTTCATTTGACTGGGGTATAAAAGTACCTTTCGATGAAAAACATGTTATATATGTTTGGGTTGACGCTCTATGTAACTATATAACAGCATTAGGTTATATGAGTGAAGACGACTCATTATTCAAGAAATATTGGCCTGCAGATATACAAGTTGTAGGTAAGGAAATCATAAGATTCCATACAATTATATGGCCAGCAATATTAATGGCTCTAGATTTACCAGTATCTAAACAAGTATTTGGACATGGTTGGATATTATTCGACGATGATAAGATGAGTAAATCAAAAGGAAACATAGTTTATCCAGAACAAATGATAGAAAGATACGGAATAGATACATTAAAATACTATCTATTAAGAGAATTCGCATTTGGTCAAGATGGAAACTACACTCATAGAAACTTCGTAACAAGAATAAACACAGATTTAGCTAATGATTTAGGAAACCTAGTAAGTAGAACTTTAGCTATGGTTGAAAAATACAACGGAGGAATAATACCAGAACCAAAAACTCCAACAGAATTCGATGAAGCATTAAAAGAACAAGCTAAGACTTCTAGAAAAGTATTTGAAGAACAAATGAATAAAATGCAATTCCACGAAGCATTAGAAGGTGTATGGAAATTAATAAGAAGAACTAATAAATACATCGACGAAACTGCTCCTTGGGTACTTGCAAAAGATCCAGATAAAAAAGATCAATTAGATACAGTTTTATACAACTTATGTGAATCAATAAGAATATTCTCTACATTAATAAACCCAATAATGCATACTACAGCTGATAAGATTTACGATCAATTAGGTATAAAAGGTGTAGAAGAATTAACTAACTGGGAAAGTACAAATACATTTGGTCTAATAAAACCAGGTACAAAAGTAACTAAGGGTGAAATATTATTCCAAAGATTAGACATAGACAAAGAAGTTGCTGAGCTTCAAGAATTATTCGCAGAACATCCAAGTGATGCTAAAGAAGAAGCACCAGAAGAAGCTCCACTTGAACATAAAGAACAAATCACTATAGATGATTTAGATAAAGTAGAGCTTAGAATAGGTAAAGTTTTAAGCTGTGAAAAACATCCAAAGGCTGACAAGCTTTTAGTATTCCAAATAAAAATTGGATCAGAAACTAGACAAATAGTATCAGGTCTTGCAAAACACTACAAACCAGAAGAATTAGTTGGAAAAGAATTAATAGTAGTATGTAACTTAAAACCAACTAAATTAAGAGGTGTAGAATCTCAAGGTATGATATTAGTAGCTGGTGACGATGGAGATCCATTCAAAATACCATTTACTAATGGTGCAAAAGACGGATGCATAGTTTGCTAAGGAGATAGACATTATGTTATTTGACTCACATGCACATTTAAATGATGAAAGATTTGATGAAGATAGAGAAGTGTTAATCGCTTCTCTTAATGAAAAAGGCATCGATTTAGTCGTAAACCCAGGAGCTTGTATGAAGACTTCATTTGAAAGTGTAGACCTTGCAAATAAGTACGATTTTATATACGCTGCAGTTGGAGTTCATCCGCATGATGTAGTGGATTTAACTGAGGCGGATATGGAGACGCTAAAAAAATTAGCGACAGAAAATGAAAAGGTCGTAGCTATAGGCGAAATAGGTCTAGACTATTATTACGATGGAGACTATAAAGAGCTTCAAAAAAAATGGTTTAAAAGACAAATCGAACTAGCTAACGAATTAAAATTACCAATAATAATCCACGATAGAGACGCACATGGAGATACGTTTGATATTATAAAATCTACAAAAGCCCCAGAAACAGGCTGCGTACTTCATTGCTACAGTGGTAATGTAGAATTAGCTAGAGAATACGTTAAAATGGGATGCTACATCTCTATATCAGGGACTGTAACATTCAAAAACAACAAGAAAACAAAAGAAGTAGTAAGAGAAATACCTCTAGATAGACTGTTTATAGAAACTGATTCACCATATATGGCGCCAACGCCACATAGAGGAAAGAGAAATGACCCTACATTGGTTCAATTCGTAGCAGATACAATTGCACAGGAAAAGGGAATTTCCTATGAAGAGGTTTGTGAAGCGACAAAGGCAAATGCTAAGAGATTTTTCGGAATAAAATAGATATAAAAAGACATGCACGATAATTTTTATTTTGCATGTCTTTTTATATCTTTTTAAAATTAATAGACTAAATTTATTATAATCACTATAATTTTAATTAGAAAATTAAAATAAAGGATGGGAATAAAAATTGAAAAGTATAGATATTGATTTTGGAGAAGGAATATATAAAATAAGTGTCAGCTGTATATTTTGTGGAAAAGATATAAATATTGCAATTGTTGGAGGTGAGAGACCACACATAGGTGCATGTGCATTGGCACAGTATTCAAAAAATATAGATATTTCCTCTGACATAAATGCAAGTGTCAGTACAATATGTGCTTTAGGACATAGAGATGATATTTTAGCTAGAGATATAGCACTTAAATTATCAAAAAAATTTAAAGCAAATGTAGTAGTAAGTGTTGGAATACATGTAGATAATGCGAGTAAATCAGATATAGAAAAGCTCGTATCCAACACAAATGAAGCAATACATGACTTAGAAAACAAAATAACAAATGAGGTGGAGTAAATGGATACAAATTACAAAGTGGCATATGAACACGAGTGGAAGGTTTTAAAATCAAGAGATTTAAACGAGGTAGCTAAAAGAAGAGTTGCAATTTACGATGAAGAAAAAAATCAAATTAGGTTAAAATTTTTAAACAACGATTATATATTAGACTGCAATGAAGAAACTATAGTCAGAGAAAAAGACGGGTTTGTTCATTCTGCAGAGACTAGCGTAATAATACTAAATTATCTAGGATATACAGAAATAGATGCCGAAAAATCAGACAAATGGATCAGCATGAAGGAAATCCCAAATGGAGGTATGCAATTTTTCCCAGCTTTTTATAAAAACACAGTGATTCATTTGATAAATAAATATGGATATGATTTAGATGGATTCGAGCAAAGCTGTCTAGAATTAGGAGGAGTTCCTTGTAATGTAGGCGATAAAGGCTTTGAATTTGAAGTATTTCCAAAGGTATCTGTGCGTGTCGGTCTTTGGGAGGGTGATGATGAAATTGCGCCTGGAGTCAATGTATTGTTTAATAAAGATGTGCAAAACTTCATGCATGTAGAAGCTGCTATAGGAATGGGAATGTACATAGGTAAGCAAATTTTAAAGAATGAAATCAGCGGGCTTTTATAAAGGAGATTAATAATGAGAATAAATTTGAAAAAAATAATCTTTATAGTGCTTGGTTTATTTATAGTTATTTTGCTTTTTAATATCAAGGATTTAAATATAAAATTGATAGGAAGTAATACAAAAATCGAAGAAGCTTCCGAAAATAAGGAACTTAAGGTAATAACACAGTGCAGGATAATATCTTCTGTAACTGTTAGAAAAGGAGATTCTTCTTCCGATGATGCGTTAGGCAAATTATCAGAAGGAGATAAAGTCGATATTGTAGAAGATGCATCTAATGGATGGTACAAAATTAAATACAAAGATGGCTATGGATATATACTTAAAAAATATGCAATAGCTATATTAGATAAATTTTTATTTGTTGGTGATTCATATACAGATTTATTGAGAAGTACAATAGAAGCAAATGCATCAGATACTATAATAAGAGCTAAATCAGGGTGTTATCCCTCATATTGGCTTGATAATTTTGATAAAATGCCGAATCCTTCGAAGGTTGAGGGTGTATGTCTGTTAATTGGCGTAAATGGAATGGATGAAGGATATTATAAAACTAATGTAAAAGATACAGAGATATTGATAAAGAAGTTATCAAATAAATACAGTAATAAAGAAATTTATGTTCAAAAGGTTTTTCCTCTTGGAGATAATTATCCTAAAGTTAAGCATAAAATTAAGTTGATTTCTGAGTTTAATCAAGAGATACAAGATTATTGTAAAACTATGCCAAATGTCGAGGTTATCGATACGACTGAAGGTTTGGTAGATGATGATGGGTATTTAAAATACCATGATTCGGATGGGATACATATTAAATATGATAAATACGATAAGTTTTTCAATAATATTGGAAGAGAAATATTGAAGGGAACCCTTAAAAAATAAGGCATAGGCTAATTTAGTAAGCCTATGCCACATAAAAACTTCGAACTCTCTTTTTTATTCATTTATTTTCCAAAATTCAATATTTCTATCTATTACCTCATCTAACGTACATGGCTCAAATCCAATCACATCAACGCCTACATTGTATGCATTTTTTCTGTTTTTTATAATCTTATAAGTATCTAATGTTGTCTTATTGTGAATATGACCATGTAGGTGAATTGAATTTTGGTAATATCTATTCCACTCTAAAATGGGATGATGAAACATTACTACCATTTTGCCGTTATCAGTTATCTCTCTATAATAGTCAATACTTTCAAATAATTTTTTAGCTTTTTCGTTATTCATTATATTTTTTTCGTTATTTCCGATAATTAGATGTTTTTTTCCGTTTAAATTTTTTAATGTATTTACATAATTTCCGCCATGATGATGGATTACATCGCCGAGAAGCCAAATATCATCTTCAGGAGTTACTTTTTTATTCCAATTTTCAATAATTTTTATTTCCATTTCTTCTATATTGTTAAATGGGCGATTACAAATTCTAAGAATGTTTTTGTGACCTAAATGCAAATCTGATATGTAATAGTTCATGATGATAATTCCTTTCATTTATATTTTGAATATATATATTCGATTAATTAGATTTAAATCCTTTTAAGGCATTGATTTAAAATAAATATTAATAATGGACATATAACAAGACTTTTTCCAAAAAGCATTGATTAAATAATGAAAAAAATTTAAAATATAAAGATGTGAATAAATAAGAAACAAGTAAAATTCAATAAATAAACAAGACATAAATGCAAAAACTTAACAATAAATAGAATAAATAAAAAGTAAAAGGTGAAATTAAATGATAAAAGAAATAATAGTAGTAGAAGGTAGAGACGATGTTACAGCTGTGAAGAGAGCTGTAGACGCTGAGCTTATAACAACTGGAGGATTCGGATTTCCTAAAGGAGTTATGGAGAGAATCAAAGCAGCTCAGAAAAGAAGGGGAGTAATAATATTTACTGATCCAGACTTCGCTGGAGAAAAAATCAGAAAGAAAATAGCTCAAGCAGTTCCTGGATGCAAGCACGCATTTTTACCAAGAGAAGAAGCGAAAAAAGATGGCGATATCGGAATAGAAAATGCATCTCCAGAAAGTATAAGAAGGGCTCTTGAAAAAGTTAGAACGGAAAGTAGTGAAAAGAGAAATGAATTCGCACAAGTAGATTTAATAAGAAATAACCTAATTGGAAATGAAGATGCATCTTATAGAA
>NZ_JALEXO010000249.1 GCF_022780145.1 Intestinibacter sp. | reverse complement strand
TAACTAGAGTAGTAGATTCTAAAAAAATGAATTAAAAATTATTTGTCTAAACCACTCTCATGGCCATTTGAGTGGTTTTTTACTTTTATGTATATATATCTAATAGCGCAACATATTTCAGTTGCTACTACTTGAGCTAATATGCTTAGTAAAAAGTTCTCCATATCATTTCACCTCCTTTCACAGTAAGGTTACTTTGTTATGAAGCTACCACTCTATAGATTGTAATTCTCCGTTACTTATTATAACATCTTTTTCAATATTAAAAATATAAAAATACTTGGAAATTTAATCCATATTTATCAATAAAAAATCCAAACAAAATGACCTTAATCACTTCATTTGGATTTTTATAACTAATCTAATTAAATATTATATTTTTTGAATAATTTTCTAAATTCGATCTATACAATCTATAATCTTATAATCTTTTTTCTAATTCTTCTTTTTCTTTTTCATAACCTGGTTTTCCAAGTAAAGCGAACATGTTTTTCTTGTAAGCTTCAACACCTGGTTGGTTGAATGGATTAACACCTAGTAAGTATCCACTTAAACCGCAAGCTTTCATAAAGAAGTAAGCCATATAACCGAAGTTGTAGATGTCTAATTTTTCTATGTTTATTATCATATTTGGTACTTGACCGTCGTTATGAGCTAATACAGTACCTTGTAAAGCTTTGTGATTTACATAGTTTAGACCTTTTCCAGCTAAGTAGTTTAATCCGTCTAAATCAGCTTCATCTGATTCTATAACTACGTCTTTTCTTGCTTTTTCTACGTTTATTACTGTTTCAAATAATATTCTCTTACCATCTTGAACGTATTGTCCCATAGAGTGTAAGTCAGTTGAGAAATCTACTGATGCTGGGAATATACCTTTTTGGTCTTTTCCTTCACTTTCTCCGTATAATTGTTTCCACCATTCACTTACATAGTGTAATGTTGGTTCGTAGTTTACTAATAATTCTATATCTTTACCTTTTCTATGTAATAAGTTTCTTATTACAGCATATTGGTATGCATAGTTGTCATCTATAACATCTGTAGAGAAATCTTCTCTAGCATCTGCCATACCTTTCATCATTTCATCTATATCAAGTCCAGCTGCTGCTATTGGAAGTAAACCAACTGGTGACATTACTGAGAATCTTCCTCCGATGTCATCTGGTATAACGAAAGTTTCGTATCCTTGTTCATTTGCTAATTGTCTAAGAGCTCCTCTCTTAGCATCAGTTGTAGCGTATATTCTCTTAGCAGCTTCTTCTTTTCCATATTTCTTTTCTAGTATATCTTTGAAGATTCTAAATGCTATAGCAGGTTCTGTAGTAGTTCCTGATTTAGATATTACGTTTACTGAAACGTCTTTTCCTTCTATTAATTCTATTAAATCAGCTAAATAAGAAGAACTTATACTGTTTCCTACGAAGTAAACTTCTGGAGCTTTTCTTTCTTCTTTTGATAAACTATTTCTAAAAGTGTGTGAGCACATTTCTATAGCAGCTCTTGATCCTAAGTAAGACCCCCCTATACCTATTACTAATAATACATCTGAGTCAGATTTTATTTTTTCTGCTGCTTTTTTTATTCTAGCAAATTCTTCTTTGTCATAATTAACTGGCCAGTCGATCCATCCTAAAAAGTCATTTCCTAATCCTGTTTTTTCATGAAGTGCTTTGTGAGCAACTGTTACATATGGTTGCATTGCGTCTATTTCTGATTTGTCTAAGAATCCTAATGCTTTACTATAGTCTAAAGTTAATTTAGTCATATTTTTTTATCCCTCTCTTTTTAAAGTTATTTATAATATATTTTTTTATCTGTTTTAAACATCTAAATTATATCACATTTTTATTGTATACAAAATATCAAAAATATATATTTTTTGCTTGTTTTTCCTTTTTTTGCCTGTAAAATTATCTATGTTTGTATGAAAACGCTATCATTTAGTAAATTGTAATTACAATTGATATTTTCAATTCATTTTTGATGCAAACAGTATAAAAAAGTCTTCGTATTATTTCCTTTGTTATTTTGACCATTTTTTTACAAAATAAAAGAGGTGTTTTATACACCCCTTTATTATTATATTCATAATTTGAATTATTTATCACCTATTTTTTGTTGAATAACTTTTTCAGCTATGTTAGCTGCATGGTCTGAAATTCTTTCTAAGTTAGTTAAAATTTCTAAGTAAATAACACCGTTGTCTATACTACAAAGATTGTTGTTTAATCTTCTCATATGATTTACTCTACATGATTCTTCCATTATATCTACTTGTTCTTCTATTTTTATAACCTTACAAGCTAAATTAACATCAGATGTAGCCATTGCTTCTAGAGCATATGTATATGCAGATATAACCTTGTTGTACATGTCGCTTATTTCACTTTGACCTTGTTCAGAGAAAACAACTTGACCATCTATAGCTGATTGTGCTATTTCAGCTAAGTTTTCAGCGTGGTCACCTATTCTTTCTATATCGTTTACTGTATTAAATAAATCATCGACAGTTTCACGGTCTGCATCACTTAAAGAAGCTTTAGAAAGTTTTAAAAGATAATTTAATATTGTTTTTTGTAATTGGTTTATTATTTTTTCTAATTTTAAAGTTTTTTCAATACCTTCAGTGGAAACCTCTAATATACCTTCCATAGCACTATCTACACTATCTCTAGCTTTTTCACCCATTCTAGATACTTCTTTGATGATACTAGCTAAAGCTATTGGTGGAGTTTGAATCATTCTGTCGTCTATGTATTTTATTACTCTAGTTTCATCTTCTTCTACTCCATCTTTACTATCTGGAACTATCTTCATAGCTAATTTAACGATTAATTTATTACATGGTAATAATAACAATGTTGAAACTACATTAAATATAGTATGTACATTCGCTATTTGTCTTGCGACATTACCTGGATCCATTGCTACTACTATTTTTACAACTATGTTATTTAATAAAATTAAGAATATTATTGTTCCTAAAATATTAAATATTAAATGCACTGTAGCTGCTCTCTTAGCATTTTTATTTGCTCCAATACTTGATATTAATGAAGTTACACAAGTACCTATATTTTGTCCATATAATATTGGTAATGCTGATGCAAGTGGAACTAATCCTTGTGATGCCAATACAACAAGCATACCCATCGCAGCTGATGAACTTTGAATTATGGCTGTTATCCCAAAGCCTAATAAAAGTCCTAAAATTGGATATTTACCAAATGTAGCTAATAAATCTGTAAATCCTTTATATTCAGCTAGTGGACTTACTGCCGATTTCATTGATTCCATACCTGTAAATAATAAACCAAATCCTATAAACACTTCTCCAACTTGTTTGTATTTTTCGTTGCCGCCAAATAAGTATAATAAAATACCTATACCTAACGCAAGTGGTGCTAAACCTGTTAAATCAAATGATACGATTTGAGCTGTTACAGTTGTACCTATATTAGCACCCATTATTACTCCAACTGCTTGCGGAAGACCCATAAGGCCTGCATTAACAAACCCTACAACCATTACAGTAGTAGCACTAGAGCTTTGAATAACTGCTGTTACTGCTGCTCCAAGAAGTACTCCCATAAAGATGTTTTTTGTTAATAGCTCGATAATTTTTTTCATTCTAGATCCAGCTACTTTTTCTAGAGATTCACCCATAAGATTCATCCCATATAAAAATAAACCTAGACCACCTAAAAGACTTATAACTATTTGCACTTTTTTCCCGCTACTCAAAATATAGCCCAATATATCTATAATAAGCTCATAATTATTTTTATATTAAATTTTAAAAACTTATTTTTGATATTTATACGAGTAGCTTCTCCTTTCTTATTATTTTTATTTATATTTTTTTAACTTTCAGATTTAAGTACATTTTTATTTTATAATGTTGTTAGTATAAACATCAATAGTTTTTTTACTGTTTGTAATATATTACCAGAAATATTACTATTATTTTTCTAAATATTTAGTTTCTAATGCAATTTTTGCTATTTACTTTAATGGTAAATGTTGTTCAATTATTTTTTCAGCGCATTTAATTCCATCTACAGCAGCGGTTACTATTCCACCTGCGTATCCAGCTCCTTCTCCACATGGATATAAATTTTGTACGCTTACAGATTCTAAAGTTTCTTCATCTCTGACAATTCTTATAGGTGCTGAAGATCTAGTTTCCACACCAGTCAAAATTGCATCATACATAGAAAATCCGTTTAATTTTTTATCTAGCTTAGGTAGGGCTTCCTTCATTGTTTCACATACGAATTCAGGTAGACAATCTCTTAAATTTGCAAATGTATATCCTGGCTTATAAGAAGGTTTTACTTTTCCTAGATCTGTAGATACTCTATCTTGCAAAAAATCTCCTACTAATTGAACTGGCGCATTGTAATTTCTTCCGCCAAGCTCGTAAGCTAATTTTTCGTATTTTCTTTGGAACTCTACTCCTGCTAATGGATGATCACTTCCGAAATCAGAAGGCTTTACATTTACTAAAAAGGCGCTATTTGCGTTCTCCTTATCCCTAGCATGCTCGCTCATACCATTAGTTACAACTTCGCCTTCTTCAGATGCTGATGCTATTACAGTGCCTCCTGGACACATACAAAACGTATATGCTGTTCTTCCATTAGAAGTATGCTCTATTAGCTTATAGTCTGCGGCTCCTAATTTTTCGTGATTGTAAAATTCTTTGTATTGTGATTTATTAATAAGAATTTGAGGATGCTCAATTCTGGCGCCTATAGCAAATGGTTTTTGGATTATTTTTACGCCTTTTTCGTATAGCATTTCGTACGTATCTCTCGCACTATGGCCGATAGCAAGTATAACTACATTAGTTTCTATGGTTTCTTCGTCGTTTACGACTACAGATTTTATTTTTGAACCTTCTACATTTATTTGAGTTACCTTTGCATCGAATTTTACGCTTCCACCAAGTCTTATTATCTCTTCTCTTATATTTTTTACCACATTTTTTAGTATATCTGTACCTACATGAGGCTTGTTAGCATATAAGATCTCGTCTGGAGCACCGAAATTTACAAATTCCTCTAGAACTTTTCTACATCTGATATCCTTTATTCTAGTAGTCAGCTTTCCATCAGAAAAAGTTCCTGCCCCGCCTTCTCCAAATTGAACATTTGAATTATTTTTAAATTTTCTCTCAGTCCAAAAATTATTTATATCTTTTGTTCTATTATCTACATCTAGTCCTCTTTCAAGCATTATCGGCATGTAACCTCTTTGTGCTAAAACTAGAGATGCAAATAAACCAGCTGGTCCACTTCCGATTACTACAGGTCTATTTTCTAATTTTTGCCCTCCAGAAGCCACTCCGATGTATTCTCTTTGTTTTATTTCTACAACATCCTTTAATTTTTTCTTTAAAATCTTACTTTCATTGTTCACAACTACGTCTACTGTATATACGAAATCTATTTTTCCTCTTTTTCTCGCATCTATTGATTCTTTATATATAAAATATTTTACTAATTCTTTTTCTTTTATTTTTAATTTTTTTATTAAAGTGCTTTTTATCTTAGATTTGTCGTCATCTATACTTAATTTGATATTAGACACTCTCAGCATAAAGATTTCCTCCTAAATTTATTCTTTTAATCTCCAATCAAAAATATAGCGAACTCTTAGAGTTCGCCTTTTATTTACTAATGTTTTTCACTTATAAGTCCTCTTATCACTTTCATGTTGTTAAATACTTTTTCTAAGAAGTTTTCAACTTCTTCGTTGTCTAAAAGAGTTATCTCTAATTCATCGTTATCCAGTATATTTTTTGATTCACAGTATGATTTTGCTATATTTATTAACTCTTCTTTGCTTTCTGAAGATAAGTTGTATTCTTTAAAGTCAATTATTATATATTGTTTTATTTTTTCTTGGTTATTTTCATTATAACCAATTTCTATATGATATATAACTCCAAATAAATTAGATGGATCTTCTTCTCCTTTATATATTGGTACTGCAGGATTTGATCTTATAAAATTAGTTGCCACTGCAATAGGATTTCCTAAATTAAAATTCATAAACCTACCTCTTTCTCTATAATATACTTCTTATTTTAATATTTTATCATTTTTTTAATATATTAAAAGGCTTTTACTTAAATTTTATTATTTTATTTAAAATGAAAAAGCCCCTATAAAGTAGTATTTCCAATTTTAACTACTTTTATAGGGGGTATGGGAGAATTTTAACAAATCAGCAATTCTTTATATCTTTTACCCAAAGTTCTAATACTTATATTGTATTTTTTGGATATCTGTTCTTGTGTTACAGTTTCATCTATACTTTTTTTGACATAGTACTCAATCGCTGCTGCCCAACCATTTTCGCTTCCCTTATATGTTTTATATGTCCTTTTAAACCTTTCCCATGTCGATATGCATTTTTCTTTATACTCATCTTCTATTTTAGAAATTAATACATCATATACCCTGCAATCGTCCCTTTTTACTGGTTCTATATTCATTTTTGCGACCAGAGTATTTTCTATTTTTGATTCAATTTGTCCTACTTTTGAAACTGAGATATTGTCTATTTTTGATTCAATTTGTTCAGCTTTATACGTTGGGATGTTTTCTATTTTATTGGATAATTTAGAATTTATATTGTTGTTTTCATTAGACAGCTTTTTTTGTTTCATATCCTGTTTTTGCTTTCGCTCTTGTATTTGCTTAGTCATCTTTAATCTCTGTTTTAATTTTTCTTCTAATCTTTTATTTACTCGTTTTTTTACACCTAAATTTTTTGATGCCCTTGCTCTTCTAGCCATTACTTGTTTTTTCTTTTTATTTTCCTGTTTTTCTATAATATTATCCTCTTGAAATATCTCTTGTACTGGTTCTTTTAGATTTTCTGATTCTACAGATTTTTCTTTATTTATTTCCACTACTATATCCTCATCAGCTTGTTTAGTAACTGTTTTTGCTTCAATTGTTTTATCAATTGGCTTCTTCAATACATCTGTAATCTCTTCTACTATTGATTCTTGTATTTTTTGCTCTTTTTTATTAATTACAATATCACACGCAATTTCCTTTACTTCGTCTTTGTAAAGCTCCACTATATTTTTATACATAAATTTAATATTATTTATTAAACATTGCTTCTTAGTTTTTACCTTCTTTTTAGTTTCTTCATATCTACTTTCCAGACATTTCTTAATTTTATCCTTAGTATCTTCATCTATCTTCGTCGTCCTATCTAAGAAAATTTTCGTGGCATCTATAGATATAATTCTCGCCAGTATGTAATCGCCCACATCAAATACACTGAACAATTCAATATCCTCGACATAGACATTTTGGTCTAACAAAATATCTTTTATCAAAATTTTATTGATGTCTTTTTCCTTTACTTGATATATACTCATATATGAATTTAGAGTATTTTCAACTATTGATAGCTCATTTTTATTTAAAATATTTTTATTTCTATTAAAATAATCCATCATTATGCTAGTTTGTTTATTGTATTTATAATTTGTTAAATAATATACGTTTGTTATATTTTCTAATATGTAGTTACTAATTCCAAATTCTATTTCAAATTTATTTTTATAATCCTTGTATTCTTCTCTATTCGAAAATTCTTTTATCTTTTGAATTACGCCTTCAAATTTTTTTGTTCCATTTATTATTCTATTTTTAGCGATTTCCTTAGCTTCATCTTTTACTAAACAGCACTTTTTATATTTTTTTCCACTTCCACATGGACAAAGATCATTTCTTCCTACCAAGTTAAATCCCCCTTTTCTTTTCTATGATTAAATAAATTTTCTATAAAAATGTACTGTTTTCCTTTTAGATTTTCGTATAATTGTACTACATTTTCTTTTATATATTTTCAATTATATACATGTATCAATTTATTATTTTATTAATCGACTTTAAATAGCATAGTACAATTTACTTTTCTACTTTTATCATTTTCATTTTTAGAGTTTTCTATTTTTATACTTTCTATAGAATTTTCCAGTTTTAATTTTTTTAATTTCGTATCTAATTTAAAAATATTTTCTAAAGTTGAAGAAATACTTAACTCCAACAGAATATTCTTCGAGCTTTGATCTTGCTCCTCTCTTTTAATAATCGAATTTATATCTACTGTATCTCCAATATTTTTCTCTATAGATAAAATTATATCTTCTGATTTTTTATTTTTTAAATCTGATTTTTTTTGCTGATTAAATGTTTCAATATATTCCTGTTCCTGCTTCAAAATTAATATCTGTGACTTTCTTTCCTCTAGTTCATTATTCTTTTCAATAAGTGGATTTATAAATGAAACTACAAGCAACAAATATAAAAATAATGTTATAATCAATAAAAACAACGGTTTATTTTTTTTTATTAATTTCAATTTAATCCACCTACTTTGTACTCAATAGTAAATAAATAATCTTTTTGTTCCTTCTCTAAACTCTTTATATTAAAATTTTTAATATTCTTTCGATTGGATAATTTTTCTAATATTTTTGTATTATCGCAAATTCCTTGAATCTCTATTTGATTTGAACTTGAAGATATGCTTTTAATTTTATTCATACCGATAATTGAACATACCTCTTCCAATTCGGATAAATTTATGTTACATTTTTGTGTATCTAAATTCTCATAACCTTCGGATAAAGTATCATTAGCTTCCTGTTGTTGTGTAGTATTTTCTAGCTCAGACTTTGATATATAATCAGTTAGCTGTGTATATTTAATTAGATTAATTGATATTTGCAATAAAGTTATTAACAATATTATTCTTCTACTTATTTGGTATAAATTAAAATTTCTTTTATTTTTTTCAAAAATGTTGATACATTTAGCATTTTTTCTCATTTTACACCACTAATCCTATACAAATTATGTAATTATTTATATCTTTATCCACAATCTTTTCTGTCCACAGCGTGTTTAGTTTTAAATTGAATTTTAATTTATCCACATTAAATCCCTTTTCTTTTATTTGATTTAAAAAATTATCTTCTAATCCATAGTAAAATATGTTAATATCTTTCTCTAAAAATTTTAATACATAATCCATATTTACTTCTTTTTCAAATACATTTGAATTATATACTTTTCTATTTTTTACAGAGTTTAAAATTATCTCATTTTCTAAATTCTCTATTATAATACATTTGTCACAGTTTAAATTTAACTTCTTTCTAAATATCAGCTTATTTAAAATATCGTAATTTATATTTAAATATTTATGTTTAATTCCTATATTTTCTGCAATTTGATTGCAAATCTGCTCTATATACTTAGGGAATAATATAACTTGTAAATCCATAGTATCTTTATATTTATTTAATATCTTGTATTTAATTATGTAACTTTCTAAATTTATAGGCATATCCTGTCCTATCTCAAATTTTATGTAGCCGTAGATATCTCTTTTTCTTATCTTTCCTAAATTCTCGTATTCTCTAATTATGACATCTTCATTTTGTAGCGCAAAAAATATCCTTCCAAATGTTTTGTATGGATTTAATTTTTTAACGACTAAATCTATATATTCCTTTTTCAACTTTGAGCTATTTATGTTTTTTACTCCAATGTCCAAACCAATGTTCTCAATCACTTTTATTTTGTTGATATATTTTTTCAAAATTAATATTTCAGTTGAATAATTGTCTAACCTAATACATATAAAGTTTCCTATAAGATCAACCCCTTTAAAAATTATTATTCCTCATAATATCTCTTTTTTAATTTTATTCACTTGGTTTAGGATAATACTGAGCATTTCCTATACTTACAATTACTTTGTCATCATTTCCGACTGTAACTTCAAATGAACCTCCTGAGCTTTGTTGTACCTTTGGCATCGACTGTAAATATCCACCGCTAACTAAACTCTCAATACTTATGTCTGTCTCACCACTCGTAGCAGCCATTTGTGCAGCTGTAGCTATATTAGCAGCTGTTGCATAGTCTATATTTACTTTAGCTTTTTCCTGTGCCTTTGAATAGCTAAGCACTGCCATACCAGAAATTACCAGCATGAGAGTAATAGTTATCAAAACCTCAACTAATGTAAACCCTCTTTTTTTATTACTTACAAGAAATTTTTGATCTTTGCCTAATATTTTTTCTAAAATCGAATTCTTTTTGAACTTAATTTTTTCAATTAAGTCATTCATCAGAATCTCTCCTTTCATAATTAATTTATATATATTTAAAAATTTTCTCCTAAAAAGAAGATATCGTATTAAACATAGGTATAACCATGGATACAACTGTAACACATACAATGGCACCCATTATTAAAATCATTCCGTTTTCAAAATACTTAGTTCCAATTTCAACTTTTTCGTCAATTTCATCCTCGTAAAACTTATTAATAGTCTCAAGTGTTTCCTCTAATCTACCAGCAGATTCTCCTATTGTAACCATCGTAATAAACAGCTGTGGAAATAAATTAATTTTACTCAGCGATACTCCAATGCCATTTCCATCCTTTACTGAATTATTTGCAATGCAAATCATATCATATATGTACTTCTTATCTATAACTTTTGCAGATATATCGATTGCATTAACTATTTCTACACCACTTTTGACTAGAATATAAAGCGACTTAGAAAATTTGTTTGTAAGGTTTAAAAGTATAATCTCACCTAATTTAGGCAATCTCAAAAATAGCTTATATAATTCTTTTCTCAACTCCTGATTATTTTTGACTACATAAATGCTTGTAATAACAGATATAAAGATTACTAGAAGTATAGCTATATAATTATTTCTAATAAAACTAGATAAAAACAACATTCCTCTAGTTACATTAGGTATTTCTATATTATTTTCTAAATATATAGCCTCGTATTTAGGCATGATAAATAATAAAATCGACAATATAGACACAACTGTTACAACAGCCAAAATAACTGGATATATAGAAATACTTATTATTTTGCTCTTTAATTTAGCTTCTTTATCGTAATACTCGCTCAAACTGTACATAACTTGGTCTAAATTACTGCTTATCTCACCAGCATGAACTAAGCTAATAAAAAATCTCGAAAAAGCACTAGTATTTTTAAATGACTCTGTTATAGAATTACCACTTTCTATTTCTCTCAATATTCTTCTAAGAATCGGTTTTAATTTTTTACTTGCCTGCGCCTCTATCACCTCTAATAACCTAGTTATTTCACATCCAGATTCAAATAAAATTCCTATCTCCTTGCACAATATTTTGAGATCTTTGTCCTTTAATTTCTGAGAAAAATTAAAAACCGACCTTTTCTTTTTTATCGAGGATACTTTTAAATTATTCTCTTTTGCAAATCTCAACACATCCTCTTCGTATTCAAAATCTAAATCAATTACCTTTCTCTTATTTTCTTGGTCATAAACTATACATTTATATGAATCCATATCTAACAACTCCTAAATTAAAAAGACTTTATTAAATTTTTTTGAACTAAAGCCCTATAGCACTGATCAAATGTAATCATCTTTCCTCTTTCGATAGCAACATCTTTAATTCTATTGTTTTTTTCAAAATCACTTATACACTCTCTTATAGCTTCATCTATCTCTAAAATTTCATAAACTACTGTTCTTCCCAAATATCCTTTGCCTCCACAATACTCACATTTTTCAACTTTTCCACCACAATATGGGCATACTTTTTTGACCAATCGCTGAGATATAATTCCTACTAAAGAGGCACTTATCAAGTATAAATCCACACCCATATCCTTCAACCTAGTAATTGAAGATACAGTATCATTTGTATGTAAAGTACTAAGTACTAAGTGACCTGTTATAGACGCTCTGACAGCTATTTTAGCTGTTTCTGAGTCCCTTATTTCACCTAACATAATTATATCTGGATCCTGTCTTAAAATAGCTCTTAGACCCTTTTCAAAAGTCAAACCTACCTTTTCATTTACTTGTATCTGATTAATACCGTCCATTTTATACTCGACGGGATCTTCTATAGTTATAATGTTTCTTGAGACTACATTTAAATCTTTTAATATTGAATATAAGGTCGTACTTTTCCCACATCCTGTTTCACCTACAATTAATATAATTCCAGATTTATTAGATATCATTTTATCAATCATAGCTATAGCCTGATTTGAAAAACCTATTTCCTCCTTTGTCTTAAAGAAATTATCTCTATTTAGAATTCTGAGAACTGTCTTCTCTCCGTATGTAGTTGGAATTGTCGATGTTCTGATATCGATTGATCTTCCGTCTATATTTATATCTGCTCTTCCATCCTGAGGAAGTCTCTTTTCAGTAATATCAATACCTGATTTTAATTTTATAACTGCAGTAAGTGATGAATATAAATCTAAACTGTATCTAAAAGCCTCGTGTAATTCTCCATCAACACGCAATCTTATGGACAAATAGCTATCAAATGGTTCGATATGTATGTCACTAGCGTTTTCTTTTACCGCTTTATTTAAAATTTCACACAAAATTCTCTTGGCATAATCCTCATCTACTTCAATCCTATTTCCATATGCACATTCTATTTCTCTAACAATTTCCTCCTGTGAATACTTCTCAAAAACAATCCTCTTTCCTGTTATCATTTTTAAATCTTGTATCGTATAAATATTTTCTTCGCTTCCACCTATAATTAAAGTTTCGTTTTCTAATCTGATAGGTATTACGTTGTATTTTCTCGCAATTTTCTCTGGTATAATTGATAATAAATTATTCGCTATCAATAACCATCACCTTCCATTTTTTCAATTAATTTACTAATTGCATTATTTACTATATAAATGAATTCTATTCATATAAAATAAAAAATTTTCAAT
>NZ_JALEXO010000172.1 GCF_022780145.1 Intestinibacter sp. | reverse complement strand
GCATCGAGGAAGGTAAAAATGAGAAAGCTATTGAAATAGCTAAATCTATGATTAATATAGGTTTAGACAAAGATACAATAGTGAAATCTACAGGCCTTGATCCATCTGAAGTAGAAAAATTAATGAATTAAATATATTTATAACAAAAAAGTAGGGGCAAATGCTCCTACTTTTTTTAATCTATATACTACATAAGCTCTTCCCATAGCTCATAAAGCTCAGATAATCTATCCTCTAAGCCAGCTTTTTCCAAGCTAACCTCCTTAGATCTCTCAGGGTTAGAATAAACCTCCTCCAAGCAAAGAAGCTCATCAAGTTCACCTATCTTATTTTCAATCTCCTCGATTTCCTTTTCTGTATTAGCTATTTTATTTCTATTTTTCTTTTGTTTTTCGCGCTCTTCACGTTCTCTACGTTTTTCTTCTTTTAGTTGAGTTTTAGTTTTTTCTGATTCCTCTTCAACATTTGCTGCTATTTCTTCAGATTCTTTCTTCTTAGCCATGTAGTAGTCGTAGTTACCAAGGTATTCAGTCACGCCGTCTTCGTTTAAAACAAGAATTTTGTCGACTACTGTATTTAAGAAATATCTATCGTGCGAAATAGTGAATATAGTACCAGTGTAATTATTTAAAGCCTCCTCTAGAACCTCCTTAGAATCTATATCCAAGTGGTTTGTAGGTTCGTCAAGAAGCAGGAAGTTCGCCTTAGATAAAATCAGCTTCAATATAGCGACTCTGGCTCTCTCACCACCGCTAAGAGAAGAAATTTGTTTAAATACATCCTCATTTTCAAATAGAAAAGCTCCGAGCATAGTTCTGATTTGAGTTTGAGTTAGATTAGGGTTTTCGTCCCATATTTCGTCAATAATAGTGTTGTTGAGGTTTAGAGTTTTTTGCTCTTGGTGGAAGTAAGAAACATTTACATTAGTACCAAGTTTAACCTCACCAGTTAGAGGAGTGAGCTCCTTCATTATTATTTTAAATAACGTAGATTTACCTATTCCATTAGGCCCGATTAAGGCGACCTTTTCGCCTCTGTATATGTCTAAATTTAAATCTTTAAATAAAATTCTGTCGCCAAATCCCATAGACATATCTCTTATCTGAATTACGTCGTTACCACTTACTACAGAAGGATCAAAAGATATTTTAGCTTTTTTTCTGTATAGCTCTGGTTTGTCAAGCACCTCTACCTTATCAAGAGCCTTTTCCTTACTTCTGGCTCTCTTTAAGTGTTTTTCACGGCCGTAAGCCTTAAGTCTTTCTATTGATTCCTCTTGTTTTTTGATTTCCTTTTGTTGGTCTTCGTATTTTTTGATTTCTAGTTCCTTTTCTACCTTTGATAATTCGACGAAGGCAGAGTAGTTACCATTATACGCCTTAAGCTTTTTGTTGTAGATTTCAAATGTTCTATTTACCACTTGATCTAGGAAATATCTATCATGGGAAATAAGCATAACAGTGCCCTTGTATTGCTTTAAGAAGAACTCTAACCACTCGATAGCCTCAGAATCTAGGTGGTTGGTAGGTTCGTCTAGAAGTAATAAAGTAGGTTTTTTAAGAAGTAGCTTACCTAAAAGAACTCTCGTCTTTTCTCCACCAGATAAAACGTTGACCTGCTTGTCAAAATCACCTTCTTTAAATCCAAGACCGATAAGAACCCCCTTCGCCTCAGACTTGTACCCGTAGCCGTTATTAGCCGCAAATAACTCCATCTTATGTGAATATTCATCCATTAGCTTGTCTAAAATTTTAGAGTCAGGCTTGCTTCCTTCTTCAGCAATCTTGACCTCAAGCTCTCTTAAATTTGATTCCATCTCTATAAGAGGTTTAAATACTTCTAAAACCTCCTCTAATATAGTGTTTTCCGAATAAAAGTTGGTATTTTGTTCCAAGTAACCAATTTCACAATCTTTAGAAGTGTAAATTTCACCGCTATCGTATCCGTACTCGTTGGAAATAATTTTAAATAGAGTTGTTTTTCCAGTACCATTTACACCGATGATGCCGACTTTGTCACCTTCATTTATAGTAAAACTAATATCTTCAAGTATTGAATCTACACCAAAACTTTTATTCAAATTATTACAAGATAAAATGATCATCAGTTTATACCTTTCCTTTCTTTTTATTTTTTAAAAAATTTATTTATATATAGTTTGTAATTTATAATTTTAATAACTAAAGTTTATCTGCTTAAACTATCTAAAATTATAAACTTTTGATATAATATAATCAAGGATATATAAAACTATTTAAAAAATATGGTATTATTTAATGGTTGTGGTATTATGTAATTATGTTATTATAAAAATATTAAGTGAAAGAGGTGAGATGATGGCAAGCAAGAATATATCAATGGCGGTTATCAGAAGATTACCAAAATATTACAGATATCTTGGGGACCTACTTGATAACGATGTACAGAGAATTTCTTCAAAAGAATTAAGTGATATAATAGGATTTACAGCATCACAAATAAGACAAGATTTAAACAATTTCGGCGGATTTGGACAACAAGGGTATGGCTACAATATAGAGGCTCTTCATACAGAAATCGGAAAAATTCTAGGGCTAGACAGACCATACAACGCAATTCTAATAGGAGCAGGTAACTTAGGACAGGCTATAGCTAATTATTCAGGATTCAGAAAAGCAGGATTTGAAATAAAGGCATTATTTGATGCTAATCCTAAAATTATAGGATTAAAAATAAGAGATTTCGAAATTTTAGACTCGGATGATATAGAAGATTTCGTAAAAGCTAATAATATAGACATAGCTATTTTATGTGTACCTAAAAATGGTGCCCAAGAATTAGCTGACAGATTAGTTAGCTCTGGCATAAAGGGTATTTGGAACTTTGCTCCAATGGATTTAGATGTACCTTCAAATATTATAGTTGAAAATGTAAATTTGACAGAAAGTCTATTTACTTTATCATATCTTATGAAAGAAGATTAAATCGGGATTTATATAAATTGATAAAACTGTTACATAAGTTTAATGGAATTAACTTGTGTAGCAGTTCTTTTTTTAGTGAATAAAAGAACTGGCGTTATCAGACTAAAATGCTTTAGACAACAAAATATAACCTACACATATTGTTAGTATTATACTTATTACAGTCATTGTGATTATATTTAACAACTTTGTGATACATGTAGGATATTTTTAATAAAAATAGAAGGATCTATGCGTAAAAAATGTAGAATTATATTTTATTATATTAACAATGGGGAGAGGTGGAGGTATGTGGAACCTTCGGTTATGAAGAAGGAGCCTCCGGCTAGGGTGGGGAGTTTGGTAAAGTAAAAAAGTGAGTGCATCAACACTCACTTTAAAATAAATTATTTTCATTATTATTCAGCACATGGTGCTTCCACAGGACATACATCAGCACAAGATCCACATTCTATACAAGAATCTGCATCTATTTCATATTTGTCGTCTCCAGCTGATATACATTCTACAGGACATTCTGCTTCACATGCACCACAGCTTATACAAGCATCACCTATTACGTAAGCCATAATTTTCTCCTTATCGATGTCATATTTTGAAATTAAACAATCAAGGAAAAAACTATCCAAAGTGGAAACTTCAGATAGTTTCTTGCTTATTAGCCTTCTACTATAGCATCGTTTGGACATGCATCAGCACATGTACCACAATCTAAACATTCGTCTGCGTTTATGCTGTATTTGTCATCTCCTGCAGTTATAGCATCGTTTGGACATTCGTCAGCACAAGAACCACAAGCTACACAATCGTCAGTTATTTTATAAGCCATACTAAAAGCCTCCTTTTGATTTTTTAATTTCACTTATATTATAGCAAAATTTACAATATATCACAATAATAATTTAAATTGAAATCGTATTAAAAAATAAAATAAAAATTTAACAAAGGGTGTTTAAAAAAGGGAAAAAATGGTATATATAATATTGAGAGAAATAAAAGTTATGAAATGAGAATCTATTTCATATTTATGAGATAGGGAAAGTAATTAGAAATTTATATAAAAATAATTAATAGGGGGAATAGAAATATGAATTGTAATAGTTGTAAAATGTGTGAAAGTGCAGATAAAAAATTAGAGAGCTTCGTAGCATCAAAAGCTGGAGAATTTGAAACAGCATTCCAAAGAACTATAGATCAAAAAGTAAAATGTGGATTCGGTCTTCAAGGTGTTTGTTGTAGATTATGTTCAAACGGACCTTGTAGAGTTACTCCAAAATCACCAAGAGGAATATGTGGAGCAGACGCAGATACAATAGTTGCAAGAAACTTCCTAAGAGCCGTAGCAGCAGGGGCAGCTTGCTACCTACACGTTGTTGAAAATACAGCTCTAAACGTAAAATACGTTGGTGAACATAACGGTGTTATAAAAAGCCAAAAAGCTCTAGACATATTAGGAGAAGAATTAGGAATATTCGACGATGATCCACATAAGAGATGTGTAAAAATAGCTGAAGCAATATTAGCAGATATGTACAAACCAAGATACGAAAAAATGGAATTAGTTGAAAAACTAGCATATCCAAAGAGAGTTGAAAAATGGAAAGAACTAGGAATCATGCCTGGTGGAGCTAAATCAGAAGTATTCGACGGATGCGTAAAATCTTCTACAAACTTAAGCTCAGACCCAGTTGACATGTTAATGAACTGCTTATCATTAGGTATAGCTACTGGTTTATACGGATTAACTTTAACTAACCTATTAAACGACATAGTTTTAGGAGATCCTATCATAAGAATGGCACCAGTTGGATTCAGAGTAATCGATGAAGACTACATAAACATAATGGTAACTGGACATCAACATTCAACATTTGCAAGCTTCCAAGAAAAATTAAAAGACCCAGCAGTAGTAAAAATAGCTGAAGAAGCAGGAGCTAAAGGAATCAAATTAGTAGGATGTACATGTGTAGGTCAAGACTTACAATTAAGAGGAGAACACTACAAAGAAATATTTGAAGGACACGCTGGAAATAACTACACAAGTGAAGCAGTATTAGCTACAGGAGCTATAGACATGGTAGTATCAGAATTCAACTGTACATTACCAGGATTAGAACCAATAGCTGACAAACTACAAGTTAAGATGATATGCTTAGACGATGTTGCTAAGAAGAAAAATGCAGAATTAATCCAATTAGATAGAGAAAAATTCGATGAAATAGATGCTAAATTAATAGACGAAGCAGTAAAAGCTTACAAAGCAAGAAGAGGAAACGTAACTATAGATATACCTAAAGATCACGGTTATGCTGAATCTCTAACTGGTGTAAGTGAAAAGAACCTAAAAGAATTCTTAGGTGGAACTTGGAAACCATTAATAGACTTAATAGCTGACGGAACTATCAAGGGTGTAGTTGGTGTAGTTGGATGTTCTAACATGACTGCTGGCGGACACGACGTTCACACTGTAGAATTAGTTAAAGAATTAATCAAAAAAGACATCTTAGTATTATCAGCTGGATGTTCAACAGGTGGACTTGAAAACGTAGGATTAATGTCTCCAGGAGCAGAAGAATTAGCAGGAGAAAACTTAAAAGCAGTATGTAA
>NZ_JALEXO010000120.1 GCF_022780145.1 Intestinibacter sp. | reverse complement strand
GTGATCACTATAATATCAGGTGATATTTCAATCGCTTCCTGTGGAGAATATATTTTCTTATTTGCTCTGATTTGTCCCCACATTTTTTCATTGTTGTCTATAAAACCTACTACATCGCAGTCTGCACTTATCCAGCATGATATCATAGTACCTGCTTGACCTGCCCCAAATATCATTATTTTTTCCATAAACGTCCCCCATATAATCTAAATTGTTCTACTTTAATTTTAGCATATTTATAAAACTAATAATTCAATCTATGAAACTTTCTTTTTTCTAGTTAAAGCCACTACTAATCCAATTACGACTACAGCTATTCCTACTCCAGCGATTATTATATTTCTGAAGTTAGGGATTTCAGCAGAAAAATTTATATTTTGGACATCAGCTAATGTGTATTCCCAGTTATATACGTGCTTTCCCTCCTCTTCTGTTACACTAGTCGCATTGCTGTTTTCTGCTTCAATAGGGCTTTTTATATGAAGGCCGATATTTGCAGTTTCTCCTAGTAAGTGCATTAGCGTTCTTTGTTCAAAGCTCATCTCTCCATATATCGCATCCTTAAGCTTTAAATTCACATCATAGGTACTTGAAAACAAGCTTTGTTCCTCGTTTATATCTACATATTTTTCGTAAAGCTCGTTTGCTAAATCATTATTATTTGATTCAGTAGAAACTGTCTCTGCTTTTACTGAGCTATTTGAATTTTGATTTTCTACGTCACCTGAATTATCTTGTGAATCCTGATTTTCTTGTAGTGATGCATCTATATTTGTAATTTCCTTGAAAATTTCTTCCAGTTTACCTTGTCTAGTAGCAAATCTATATCCAGATTTATCTGAATCTGCTATTTTTTCTACAGTTTCAAAGTCCTTGCCCAATTCATTTATATTTTCTTCTGGAATATTGTCAAATACAGTTTTTGGACCAAGCACCTGGATTATAGCCTTTCCTGTACCGTCCTTTTCCAAATCCACAGTGACATCTGCATCTACGCACCCTACCATCATGATTGCACTTAACATTATAAATGCTAGTAAAAATTTTTTCTTCATAACCTCCACCTCTTTCCCTTAAAAAAACGATAATTGCTGACTTCTACTATCTTAATTTTATATATTTATTATAGCATTCCCATTTGTCAATAAATATTATAAACTATAAATAAGTACTTACAATTTTTTACAAAATCTTAAGGTGGTGATACAAATGTCTATAAAAATGAAATTAGCTTATGATGAAAAGGCTGAAGTTAAAAAATTATTTTCGGAATATACAAATATGCTGGTTGAAGCTGATCCTGATATGGCTATATATTTAGAAATACAAAACTACGACGATGAATTAGAGCATTTAGAAAAGAAATACGGACTTCCTGAGGGTAGACTTTACATAATTTATGTGGACGATAAGCCTGCTGGATGCGTCGCTCTTAGAAAGCTATCTGAAGAAAACTGCGAGCTAAAAAGACTTTATGTAAGACCAGAATTTCGCGGTAATGGATTTTCTTACACTCTAATTAAAAAGGTTATAGATGATGCAAAATCAATAGGCTATAAAGGAATGCTTTTAGACACTCTTCCTTTCTTAGAAAGTGCAATACACCTATACAAAAAATTTGGATTTTATGAAATAGGACCATATAATGATAGCCCTGTTGAAACTACTATTTTTATGAAACTAGATTTATAGTAATTATCCATTTTTAAAAGGCAGGTGAAGTAATCCACCTGCTTAAAAAATTTACTTTTAAATTTTTTGAGAATAACATTTTATTATTCTATTTATAACTCAGGTTTAAACTTATATTAAAGGTGAGTCAACTTGAGTAGTAAATTCAAATCTATGACAATGCTCATCTGCTTCAGTAGTTCTTCCACATATTAAATGCACATGCTTGTCTGAGCCTGGTATTCTAACTGCTGGACCAGTTGTAGTACAGATTCTATGAACATGACCAAAAGAATCTACTAAATCTCTTTCTATTTCGTGAACATGGTTTCTTCCTTCATTTATTAATTTAGCTTTTCCTGTAACTCCTGCTACTCTGTGGTTATGTCTGTCTCTACCATTTTCAGCTAATTTTACGCTTTCTGAGTATTCATGCACGTGATTCATATAATCGTAGTAATCTCTTCTTCTTTCCTCATCAAAATCTCCGTTTGTATCTCTGTCTCTATCTCTATCGCAATCGCAATCTCTATCGCGGTCTCTGTCGAATTCTCCGTTTTTATCTCTATCGCAATCTCTATCGCTTTGACTATCATTTACTTGTAAAAAAGTTCCGTTTACTTCATCATTTTCTCTATTTCCATAATAAACATATCCCATTTTCTTACATCTCCTAAATTTATATTATTTTAGAAACTTTTTATCTAAAAAAGTCTCTTAATACATAATATAAATATCGACAAAATTTGTTCTTATTTTTTATAAAATTTCGTATTTTTTTAAAGAATAGGCTAATACATTTTATTTTAATATAATATTTTTCTCAAATAGATACTTTAATCTATCCTGCTTGTTTTTCCAATTCTATTAGTATATACTCGACTTAAACTAATATTAGAAACTAAAAGGAGAATAAAAATGGAAAATATTTTAATTATAGAAGATAACCAAGATGTAAACCTAATGCTATCTCAAGCGATAAAAGAAGCCGGATACAACGTAAAATCATCATTCACTGGAACTGATGGGCTAAACGAAATAAAAACTAACTCCTACAATTTAATCCTTTTAGATATAATGCTTCCTTATAAAAGCGGCGACCAAATCCTAAAAGAAGTTCGCGAATTTTCATCAGTGCCTATCATAATAATTTCTGCAAAGGACATGATAAGCACAAAAATTGACCTATTGAAGCTAGGTGCAGACGACTATATAACAAAGCCATTTGATCTAGGCGAGGTAGTAGCTAGAGTCGAATCAAATCTAAGAAGATATTCTATATCTGTAGCTGAAACAGATCCAGTATTTACATACAAGGACATAACTCTAAACGCAAACACAAAGGAAGTCAAGATAAACGGAAATATACTAGATTTAACTGCAAAGGAATACATGATTTTAGAGCTACTTA
>NZ_JALEXO010000106.1 GCF_022780145.1 Intestinibacter sp. | reverse complement strand
TTGATCAGCCCAAGCTGCTGTGTAATTGTCGTTTAGACGCACCTTTGAATAGAGTCTTTTGTTGTTGTAGCCTTTTAGCTGTCTGCTTACTTTAGGATGCTCATCTTTCAAAATACCACCTCCCAAATCTTTTTATTATTTTCTCCAAAAATAAATTATAAATTCAATTATAGAATACTCAACTATGGAAATTTCTATAAATTTTCAGATATTCGATCTAGTGTATTCTCGTAATTTAAAACTCCATATCCATAGGATATATTTGGGTATGAGTATATACCCTTCTGAGTCGCCCCGAGCATTAAATAAGTCTTTATAGGCTCACTGTAAATAGACAGTCTATAAAGCTCTGATTGATCTATTATAAATTCTATAAGCAACGATATAACTGCACATACTATGGAGCTACTGACCCCTGTCCCTGTAAATGTATTAAATGTATTATCTAAGTAATTAGATATTACATCGACTCCTGGGGCTACTATGTCTAGTATAGAATCTCTAATCACATCTGGCGCTTTAGACGAACCTATCCAAATGCTATTATATTTTGTATTGTACGTTCCAACTGTTATAACCTCCCTCATAAGTCCATATCTAGTTATAGTAGCCCTCGAATCACTATCTATAAACCTAGTATCTTTAGATATTAAATTTTTATTAGGAAGATATGCGTTAAACTCCCCATTTATAACGTCCTCTCCTATAATCCTCAAAGTCCAGATACCGGAATATATATTTTCTAAATTAACTATTACCTGTAGTGATGATGTTCCTATAAGTGGATAATTATATGAAATAGAATAATCTACATTCTCCAAATTAAATCGTCCAGTATATTTTTTAAAGCTAGGTGAATAAAATACTGTCGTGCTGATTTCTCCTAGGGGAGATATCACGGCGACTCCCAATTTGTCTACTTCTGTTCCCTCTATTACTATGTTTAAATTTTTATCGTCTCCAACCTGAAATGCTATATCTAAAGATTCTCCATTTGATACATTTCCAGAGTAATGGATATCTGTATTGCCTTGATTGCCAGCTCCGCTTACTAGTATAAATCCAGACTGCTTTAGCTCTCTAAATGTATTTAATAGAGTGTGGTCGTTTTCTCTACCTGACATTGTCCCTAATGTAAAATTTATTATTACAGGTCTTAAAATCTGTTTAAATTTTTGTATTATATAAGCTATAGCGACCAAAAAGTCTGTATTTTTGTAATTAATTACGCCCTCTCTAAATAAATCTCTATATGTTCTGAGCTTAACTACTATTAGCTCTGCTTTTGGAGCTATACCTCTGTAGCTTGGGTTGTTTTTCCCCTCTGATACCATAATTCCAGCAGCCGCTGTTCCTGTTCCTATTTGATCACTGCTTAAATTTTGATTGCTACTTGATATAGCATCGTTTATTTGTTCTCTAGTAAATTCACTTCCAAATAAAAATCCCTCTGGAGGTGAGCCATAGTTGCTTTCTTGATCCCACAAGTACAAAATTTTACTGCTGCCATCTTCATTTATAAAATCCTGATTTAGATAGTCTATCCCCGAATCTATCAAGGCTATTACTACTCCCTCTCCATCTAAATTAGTGTAAAGTGTACTTCCAGTATAAGATATATTTATAGTCTGTAAAGCGCCCTCCCCTTGAACTATATTATCAGTAATCTCTATCAACGAGCTCATAGAATAAGATTTTTCCCACCATACAACTTGAGCTATATGATTAAATAAATCCTCGTCAAAATCCTCATCTACATATATTACAATCAATAAATCATTTAAAAATATATACTGAGTTATATTATTTTTTAAAAAATCGTCTATCAAGGTCTCTCTTCTTCCTGTATAAATTAAATTATAAGATATTGGCATATTCGATCTCCTTAACTTAAATTTACCTAAACACCTCAAAAATTCTTCTCGCATCTAAAAGTCCATACCCGTAGATAAAATTTGGGTAATCGAGCTCTCTCTCTCTATCTGCACCGAGCTGGAAAAAAGTAAATATACTCTGAGCAAATCCCTGTCTTTTATATCGATTATTTTTAGTTACATATTGAAAAAACAGCGCCGCTGTTCCAGATGCAAATGCAGCAGCTGCACTAGTTCCAGTGATTGTTCCGTATCTTGAGTTTGGATATGAAGATATTATATTTACTCCGGGGGCTACTATATGAGGTTTTTGCATATTTTGTATATTAGGTCCTCTAGATGAGACAGGCCATATTGATTTGGTTACTGTATCGTAAGCTCCGACTGTAAAAATATTTGAGTCCACTGCCGGAAAATTTATTGTAAAAAAAGGATCTGATTCGACAAACTTTGTATTTGGGTTTATGAGCTTTCTATTTTGTAGGTACATATTATATACACCCTTGTATATATACACGCCAGTTAGGCTTATCCTCCAAATTCCAGGTGTGGCGTTAAACAGGTTTATAGTTATAAATTCCTGACCAGAAAACATAGTCGGAAATGCATATGTAACTAAATAAGCTGTATTTTCAAAGTTAAAAAATCCACTAGCCTGTCTATAATATCCTATACCCACATCACTACTCTCTTCACCTGTTGGAGAGATAATTTTCAAGTTTACTCTATCTGGACGGCTAATCCAAATATCTATATTTAAATTTGGTTCAGTCTCTTCTATCTCGATTTCTACTACTTGAGTTTCTCCCTCGTTTAATAATTTACCGCTTTTGTGAGTTTGAGTATTACCTTGATTTCCAGCTCCTGCAATCTCACATTCTGCATATTGATACCAGCTCGTAGTAGATGTCCCTCTATTTATAAATCCAACGTCATTGTTAGAACCTATAGAGGTATTTATTACGATTGGTCTCTCTAATTCTCTAGATTTTTTTAAAGCATAGTCCCTCGCTACATAGTAGTAGGCATTGTTATATCTATTGTCTATTTTTCCAAGCTTAATTATTATAAGCTCGCTGTCTTTTGCAATTCCCTCGTACTGTGGATTTACTTTTCCAAGCCCTGAGCAAATACCGCTTAGTAAAGTTCCACTACCTACTTCATCTGTAGATAGTGTAGCGTCGTTTTCGCTTATTGCTCTATTTATATCGTCTCTGGTGTATTCTGTACCGAAATAAAACCCTTCTGGCGGATTGCCTTCTAAAGTTTGATCCCATAGATACAGTATCTTACTAGTTCCATCTGGATATATAAAATCTGGATGCAAATAATCTATCCCTGTATCGGCAATCGCTATTATTACATTTCTACCAGTTACATCTAGATTTGGATTGTTTTTTATATAGCCTATATTCGACTGCTCATTTACAGAAACTCCTTGTGATGTACTAGACGATACTTCAGATAATAGGCTCATCTCTATAAGCCTCTGGACCATTGTGATATTTCTATTGTTAAAAAAAGCCTCTGACAAATATACATCCGACTCGCTTAAAAAAAATATCCCACTGTTTTCACTCAGCCTATTAAATATACTAGAAAATCCATATTGCTCTAGGCTATTAAAAAAATCTTCCTCTGGATTAAAATACACGAAGATAGAGTTTGCATATGCATCCTGCTGTCTTCTGTAATTCCTATTTATATTGATTTCATCGTATTTTACACGTTTTAAATTATTAAATGATCTATTTAAATATATATCTGACATATCTAAAAATCCATATCCATTTGAACTTGAGGGATATGTGTTGTTTTCTCTTCTCCTTGCGTTTTGAAGCAGTAAGGATTTTAATTTTTGGGAGTATAAAAATAGGTCATTTCCCATTACAATTCCCCACTCCATCAGTAGCGCACAGCATCCTGTCACATGAGGTGTCGCCATACTCGTTCCAGTTAATGCACCGGTTGTTCCCCCTACTAGATAGGATACTATATTTTCTCCAGGTGCCAACAAATCCGGCTTGTATATCCCCTGGCTTATATCTCCTCTTCCCGAAAATCCAGATACCACATCTGTCCTAGAATTATAGCTCCCGACTGTTATTACTCTGCTAGCTGTACCCGGCACTGTAACCGTCAATATACCGCTTGGAGATAAAAATCTAGTATCAGGGCTCAAACCCTCTGAGGTAGGTAGATATAAATCCACTATTCCATCTACTATATCTATCTGTGAAAATACTATTTTCCATATGCCAGGCGTTATTTGGGTGTCGGAATCTAATCTGATTGTAATTCTCCTTTGGATTGAATAAGGCTGTATTTCGTAAAAATATCCTGTGACATTTGTCCCCCTTAATTTATTAGATATTCTGTTATTTTCACTTGAAAGGCTCTGTGTTTTCTCATTAGATGGGTTGATTACTGTTATGGCAAATTTATCTGCAAAATTAGGCCAAATATTTATATTTAGCACTATCTCTCCTTGACCGACTACAAACTCGACTGTTTCTTCTACATCTTCATCGCTTAAGTCTATCCTCTTATGTCCACCTTTATTTCCGTTGTTTCCAGCAGCTACCACCATGTTGTTTTTCCAAAATAGACACATATCGTCTATATACTGCTCAAATAAAGACAACCCCTTATGCGATCCTTCATTAGTTCCATAGCTCATATTAATAGCGACTGGTTTGTTTAATTCTAACGATTTGTCTAATATAAATTTAATCGCCCTCATAAATTCAGTGCTTCTCGAATATATATCGGTCTGTATACTTCCAACTCTTACGACTATAAACTGGGCATTATTTGCTATCTGCGCACATATGGAGCCTACGTGAGTTCCATGTGTAGCCGTTATCTGTATCGGTATGTCTTTCTTTCCATTTAGAGCCTCGTTTATATCTGAATTAGTGTATAAAGTCCCCTGTTTAAATCCCTCTGGCGGATTGTTTCCTATGGATTGGTCCCAATAATAGACGATTTTTGAATTTCCAGCATCGTCCTTAAAAACAGGCAAAGTGTAATCTATACCAGAATCTATAAGTCCGATTAACGTGCCCTGACCTGTTAAATTAGTCCTATTTTTAAAGGAAGTTATTCCAGAAGCTGAAAAGCTCTGTTCATCTTGTGTTTCTAATATAAAAGGTCTCTCTATGTATTCTACCTCTGTGTAATTCAAAAGTTCGTCGAATAAATTAGGATTATCGGATGTTATAATAGCAAAATTATCGTTTAGTATCTCAACTTCTATATTTAACTCTTCTTCTAGCCTAGAAATATCACCATTGTACTTTACAATAACTTCATAATCTATAAAAATCACCCCTTCCAATTTAGACAGAGCATCTCTGTGCTCTTTTTTAATAATATTCTGAAAAAAAAAGATTATACCTAAAATGAGGTAATAATCTTTTTTTTCAAACTATATTCAATTAATTTTATATATCAGAAAAAGCAACTGCCATCTTTTGTCTTCTCTCTTCTTTTGTAAGATGGTGGTATTTTGTATTTTTATCTTCATTTACTATAGTATTGGCTATTTTGACTATAAATTCAGTTCCCTTTCCAACTTCACTTTGTACAGAAACTGAACCATTATGTAATTCAGCAAATGATCTGACTAGAGAAAGACCTATTCCTGTGCCCTCTTTAACTATACTTCTCTCATCCTTTACGCGCTCGTATATTGTAAATATTCTCTTCATATTTTCTTCTGATATACCGATTCCGTTGTCTTTTACGCTTATATACACAAAGTCATCATCATGAGTTAAGCTGACTAATATAACGCCGCCTTCTTTTTTTCTAAATTTCAGTGAATTTGATATTAAATTGATCACTATTTTTTCGACCTTTTCACAATCGAATCCAACTACCAATTCCTCTTCATCTGTATCAAATATAATATTCATATCGTTAATATTTACAAAATCTCTTACAGATTCGCATATTTCTTCGACAAATGAAACTATATCCTCATTACTTGGATTGAAATCTAGATATCCTAGCTCTATCTTTGATTTTGAGGATAAGTCATTTACTATTTTCATTATTCTAAATGAATTTCTCCTTACTAAATCTACATGTCTTAGGATATCTTCATCGTATACATTTTGTTCAACCTTTTTTTCGATAAGCTGCATAGTCGCCAGTATCATATTTACAGGATTTTTTATCTCATGTGAAACAAAAGAGAAGAACTTTTCCCTTGTCTCCTTTCTATTCATGACGTCATTCGTTCTATTTGTTATATCAGTCAATATGATATAAGATGCAATAGGTTGATTTTTTTCATTTTTAATAGGATTTGATCTAATCCAAACCCATTTTGTACCTTTTTTAGTTTTTATTTTAACTCTTTCATCTATTACTTTTAAATAATCATAATAAATCTCTTCAGTATCATCCTCTTTTTCTATAAACTTGTAAAATCCTTCTTCCACTGTACAAGGTACATCACAAGTTTCATCAAACATATTTTCATAAGACTTATTTACAAATATTATTTTGCTATCGCTTACAAGAAAGATTACATCGTCAAATTTTCTTACACTTAACAATAAATTTTCTTGCATATCATTAGAAAGATATTCTTTTTCACAAAACCAAGCGATAAAGCTTTTATCACCTATTTTTTCTATCTGTACATTATAAATAGTCTTGTCTATTTTTATTTTTCTATAATTAAAATTCACTATGCAATCTGTTAAAATATCCTCTACAACTATATTATATCTTTCTGTTACATATAATTTATACGCAGCATTCGATTCCTTTATTATTGCATGGTTATCTTGAATTTCTATTATAACAAAGGGCGTTGGACTCTTGAACAATATACTTTTATAATCATACATAAACTAAATCCCCCAATTAAACTACAAATTTCTACATAATAAGATATTTCTCAAATTTATAACTCTTTAAATATTACCTTTTTCTTTATATATTTAGTTAGATTATATCATAAATATTACATATTTTTAATTCTTTTTACAAAATGTATTATATTATTTTTATACAGTTATACAAATATCAATAAATTTAACATTAATTTAATATTTGATTATTATTATATTTTTGTAATATATTTTATATTCAATATTTTATTATTTTATAAAATATAATTTTGTATTATTTTATAAATTTTTCTTTTACTGTTATCGATATATATTTTTCTAATTTATTTTTACCTGTGCCACATGATATCAATACTTTTTCTACACCTTCTCTGAGCCCAATAATTGTACCATCTTCATCTAACCTAATTTTTCTCTGTACGGGAAGCTTATTTTCTGAAAACATAAATTTAATCCTTGGAGCTTTTAAATTAGCAGGTGAAGTAGTAACTGAAACTGGTATATTTTTTTTCTCACCGACTTCTAAATTTATATTTTTTTCTACAATTATATCTTTTATTTTTGCAACTATA
>NZ_JALEXO010000073.1 GCF_022780145.1 Intestinibacter sp. | reverse complement strand
TTATATTTATCCATAATTTCAAAGGAATATAATTTCCTATGCATTATAAAAAGAGGATGCTCAATATACAAATATATCTCACATCCTCTTCGACCAAGAAATAATTTTAGCCCGTTAGGCCAGTTATTTAAATATAGTATTAAACTAACTCAACTATTTTATCTTAGCTTCTATATTTTCTAATCTTTCTAATACAGATTTAAGCATTTCTTCGTATTTTTCTTTTTTAGCTTTTTCTTCGTTAACTAATTTTTCTGGAGCTTTAGATACGAATCCTTGGTTAGATAATTTTCCGTTAACTCTCTTGATTTCGCTTTCTATTTTAGCTTTTTCTTTATTTAATCTATCTAACTCTTTGTTGAAATCTACTAATTCGTCAAGTGGTATAAATATCTTAACTCCATCTATAACAACACTTACTGCATCTTCTGGTATATTGTCTTCGTTCATTTGGATTTGAACTTCTGAAGCAGATGCTAGAGTTACGAAGTAATCTTTACCAGCTTCTATAGCAGGTAATTTTTCTTCAGTTGGTATTATTATAACTTTAGCTTTCTTTGATGGTGGAACATCCATTTCTGCTCTTGCGTTTCTTATGTTTCTTATACCTTCCATAGTAAGTTCCATTTTAGCTTCTGCATCAGCCATGTTGTCTTCTTCTTTGTAGTGTGGCCATTCAGATACCATTATACTTCCTTCTACTGTTGGTAGATAAGTGTATATTTCTTCTGTTATGAATGGCATATATGGGTGTAGTAATTTTAAGATTTTTTCTAGTACGTAAGTTAATACATATAGAACAGTTTTCTTAGCTTCTACATCATCACTGTATAATCTTGGTTTAACTATTTCTATATACCAGTCACAGAATTCTGACCAAGCGAAGTCATGAACCTTAGTAGCAGCTACACCTAAGTCGAAGTTATCCATATTATCTGTAACTTCTTTAACTACTTTATTAGCTCTAGATATTATCCATTTATCTGCTAATGTGAAGTTAGCTTCTACAGATTCTCTAGTTACACCTTTTATTAATTCATCATCTATATTCATGAATATAAATCTTGATGCATTCCATAATTTATTTGCAAAGTTTCTAGCTGCTTCAACTCTTTCGAAGTAGAATCTCATGTCGTTTCCTGGAGAGTTTCCTGTGATTAACATGAATCTTAGAGCATCAGCACCGTATTCATCTATTACATCTAGTGGATTTATACCATTTCCTAGAGATTTACTCATTTTTCTACCTTGAGAGTCTCTAACTAATCCATGTATTAAAACATGTTTAAATGGAGTTTCATCCATACAGAACATTGCTGAGAATGTCATTCTTACAACCCAGAAGAAGATTATATCGTATCCAGTAACTAATACATCTGTTGGATAATAGTATTTTAATTCTTCTGTATTGTGTGGCCAACCTAATGTTGAGAATGGCCATAAAGCTGAAGAGAACCAAGTGTCTAGTACATCTTCATCTTGTTTTAAATTAGTGCATCCACATTTTGGACATTTATCTGGAGCTTTAGTTGCAACAACTATTTCGCCACATTCTTGACAATAGTAAGCAGGTATTTGGTGACCCCACCATAATTGTCTAGATATACACCAGTCTCTTATGTTTTCTAGCCATTGTAGATAAGTTCCTGTTCCATATCTTTCTGGTACGAATTTTAAGTCTCCATTTTTTAATATATCTATAGCAGGTTTTGCTAATTCATCCATTTTAACGAACCATTGTTCAGATAATCTTGGTTCTACTACTGTATGACATCTGTAGCAAGTACCAACAGCATGTTTGTGAGGAACTATTTTTATTAAGTAACCTTGTTCTTCTAGGTCCTTAACAAGCTCTTTTCTACATTCGTATCTATCCATACCTGCGTATTTTCCGCAAAGATCGTTCATAGTACCGTCTTCATTCATTACGTTTATTTGTTCTAAGTTATGTCTTTGTCCAACACCGAAATCATTAGGGTCATGAGCTGGAGTCATCTTAACTATACCAGTTCCAAATTCTTTATCAACGTAATCATCTGCAACTATTGGAAGTTCTCTTCCTACTAATGGAAGTATTGCAACCTTACCTACTATATCTTTGTATCTTTCGTCATCTGGATTAACAGCTATACCACTATCACCTAGCATTGTTTCAGGTCTAGTAGTTGCTACTTCTAAGTATTGGTCGCTATCTTTTAGATAGTATTTAACATGATAGAAATTACCATCTTGTTCTTCATGTTCTACTTCTGCATCTGATAAAGTAGTTTTACAATCTGGACACCAGTTTATTATTCTGTTTCCTCTGTAGATATGACCTTGTTCGTATAATTTTACGAAAAATTCTGTTACAGCTTCATTACAACCTTCGTCCATTGTAAATCTCTCTCTACTCCAGTCACAAGAAGAACCTAATTTTTTCATTTGTTCAACTATAACGCCACCGTACTCTTCCTTCCAGTCCATAGCTCTTTTTAGGAATTCTTCTCTTCCTATTTCGTATTTTGTCTTACCTTCTTCTTTTTTGATTTTTTCAACAACCTTAACTTCAGTTGCTATAGAAGCATGGTCTGTTCCTGGTTGCCATAATGTTTCATATCCATCCATACGTTTCCATCTAATAAGAACATCTTGTAGAGTATGGTCAAGTGCATGACCCATGTGAAGTTGTCCTGTTATATTAGGTGGAGGTAATACTATACAGAATGGTTTTTTGTCTGGATTTGGACTAGATTTGAAATAACCCTTATCCATCCATTCTTGATATAGTCTTTGTTCAAAGTCTTTTGGATTATAAGTTTTTGATAAATTTGCTTTTGTCATTTTTACCTCCTAAATTTTTTTACTTTGATTTGTAATTTCTTAATTATCTTATTTGAATTTAAAATTAAATCTTTATTTGAATTTTTTGAATATATTATAAAATAAAAAAGAGCTTTCCATCCATATAAGGACGAAAAGCTCGCGTTACCACCTTAATTCTAAGATATACACAAAATACATCTTAGCTCTTAATAAATTTAACGATCTTAACCGTCTAAGCCTACTGCTATTTCAGCTTAGCGACTCCAAAGCTACCTTCTGTAAATCCTATCTAAAAAAATCTTCCAGCATGTGATTTTCCTCTCTGTTAGCAGTATTTACATACTCCTCTTCTTCTCAGTCTTTATTTTATATATGAATTAATTATTCTTTAATTATATATAATATACTTTATTTTTGTCAATCCATATTTTTTATTTAATTGTTAAAAATTTTAATATACACATATCGAATAATATTTATCCAATTTCTACCATAGTTCCTTTTTTTGCATAAATTATTTTTTCACAGATATTTGTTATATGATCTCCTATTCTCTCTAAATATCTTCCTACAAATAAAAGTCTGACACCTTGGTTGATATTATTTTCTGGATCCTTGTGCATTACCCTCAAAGAATCCTTTCGAATTGTATAATATAATTCGTCTAGCTCTTTGTCCTTTATCGCAATTTCATACGCCATTTTATCGTCTTCTTCTAAAAAAGCTACTTTTAAATCTTCAAGCATTTGTGTACACATTTCAGACATTTTTGGTATATCAATTAATTCCTTTATATATTCATCATTTCCTATGGCGATAGTTTCCTTGCATATATTGACTGCGTAATCCCCTATTCTCTCCAATTCAGTTGAAATATCAGATAAAACATATATATATCTTAAATCCTTCGTCATAGGATGCTTTGATGCCATTAATTCTACACTTCTATCTCTTATGTACTCTCTAAGTAAATCTATATCATCGTCGCTTTCTATAACCTTTTGCGCTTGTTCTAAATTTTTAGAAACCATACTATCAACAGACAATGCTACAGCTTCCTTACATCTTACAATCATACCTGAAGTATAATCTTTTAAGGTCTTTATACTTAAACCTATATCTTCATTTGTCATAATATCCCGACTCCTTTGCTTTTAGATTAAAATTTTAAAAAATAGATTTTTAATCCTTGCCAAGTAAATTTTTAAATTGTAATAACAATCTATTAATATAATTATAGCCTATAATTATGTATTTTTGACAGAAAAGTCGCATGTATAGAATAAAATTAAACTAATACATGCGACTTTTTATTAAAAAACACCAATATTCGATTATAATTCTTTTTCTAATTGATCAACTAATTCTGCAAATACACTTAAAGCTTCATCTACTGATTCTTTTTTGTGCATATCTACTCCTGCTGCTTTTAATTGATTTAATGGATAGTCAGAGCCTCCACTCTTTAGGAATTCCTTGTATCTAGCGACTGCTGGTTCTCCTTCTTCAAGTATTTGCTTACTCAAAGCACTTGCAGCAGAAAATCCTGTTGCGTATTTATATACGTAGAAATTAGTGTAAAAATGTGGAATTCTAGCCCATTCAAGTCCTATTTCTTCATCTACAACACAAGATTTACCGTAGTATTTTTGATTTAATTTATAGTATATATCTGTAAATCCTTCTGCTGTCAATGGTTCTCCAGATTCTACTGTTTCGTGAACTATTTTTTCAAACTCAGCAAACATAGTTTGTCTGTATACTGTAGTTCTAAATTGTTCCAAATAATAATTTAGCAAGTAAATTTTTTCTTCTTTTGATTCTGCTTTTTCAAGTAAGTAATTTATCAAAAGAAGCTCATTTAATGTAGATGCAACCTCTGCTACGAATATTTTATATCCAGAATATAAGTAAGGCTGTGCGTTTTTAGAGTAATAGCTGTGCATAGAGTGACCTAATTCGTGTATTAATGTAAATAGAGAATTTAAGTCGTCGTGGTAGTTCATAAGCACGTATGATTTAGAATCATAGCATCCCCAAGAGTATGCTCCACCTTGTTTTCCGTCGTTTTCATATACATCTATCCATCCATTGTCAAATGCCTCTTGTATATGAGATAAGTATTCTTCACCCATTGGCTTTAATGCTTCTAGTACGATTTTTTTAGCGTCTTCGTATGGTATTTTCATATCAAAATTTTCTGTTAGAGGAACGTATAAATCGTACATATGAATTTCGTCTAAGCCTAGTAATTTCTTTTTAAGGTCTATATATTTATCTAGTGCTGGTATATTTTCGCTTACTGATTTAATTAAGTTTTCATATACATCTACGCTTATATTATCTGCAAATAGAGAGCCTTGTAGTGCACTTTCGTATTTTCTCATTTTTGCATAGAAAATTTCTGATTTTACACCACCGTAAAGAGTTGATGCGAAGGTATTTCTGTATTGTTTATAAACAGAATATAATCCTTCAAAGGCATCTTTTCTAACTCTTCTATCCTTGCTCTTTAAAAATAATGTAAAGTTGGCATGTGTTAATTTTACTTTATTTCCTTCTTCATCTTCTATCTCAGGAAATTGCATATCCGCATATGATATCATGTCATATACGTTTTCTGGTACAGCAGTCAAATCAGATGCTGCGGCTAATATTTCTTCTTCCTTTTCACTTAAAGTATGTGGTTTTTCTCTTAATATTTCGTCTATATATTTTTTGTAAAAAGATAATTTTTCATCATTTAAAAACTCATTTAACTTAGCTTCATCTATGTTTATTATTTCTGGCACCATGTATGAAGTCGCCATAGATAATTCAGTAGATAGCATATCTATTTTTGTAGCTTTGCCTTGATTTGAATTTACCCTTGTATCTTCGTGGCTTTTCATATGAGTATATACATATAGCTTTTCAAGTACTCTACCTGCTTCCTCTGAAGTATGTAATGCATTGTATAAATTTTCCTTAGATTCTGATAGCTTACCTTTATAGTTACCGACTTTTTCTATCAAAGCCTTTACCTTATCGATATCTTTATTCAAATCTGACTCTTTTGGATACATTTCGTCAATAGTCCATTTATATTGGCTTTCAATATTTTGTCTTTCCATTTTAAGTCTCCTTTCTAATTTTTCACATTTATAATTTAATTATACTAATATATGTTTCCCCAAAATTAAATTTTAAACACTTGTATTTATTAAATTAATCATAAAAATAAAAATCCAAAACTCCATTGACATCTCTTATACGCCTCTCCAATTCTTCGATGATAATCCTTCTATCATAGCTAATACTGTATTTTGCTGTCCAAATTTGAGTTCCCTTGCTATTAATATCAAAATTTCTTATAGCAATTTTACATTCCTTTAATATAGCAAATGTCTCTTTAACAGCATCTAGATTTGATATAGTCAAATACAATTTGCAACTACGATTTTTAAAAAGTAGCTTATCAATTCTTTTCAATGACAACAATGTAATCATTTCTAATACCCATGCAGTAATCCCTAAAACATACTCTCCATATCCTATTGCTATACCTATACAAGCAGTAGCCCAAATTCCAGCAGCAGTTGTAAGACCTCGTATCCCACTAGAATTCTTTAAAATTGCTCCTGCTCCTAAAAAACCTATTCCAGAAAGAACTTGTGCTGGAAGTCTAGCAGGGTCCATAGTACTATAAGTGCTGTAAGTAGTAAATAATTGTAAAGCAGTAATCGATGTCACACAAGCCCCCAAGGCTACAAGTATATGAGTCCTAAAACCTGCAAATTGATGTGATTTTTCTCTTTCTAATCCTGTAAGACCACCTATAACTAGGCATATTAATAATCTTATGATAATTTCTTTTTCGTTGATAAAATCTCCCCCAATCCTATTATAGTAATTGTATTATAGCAATAAAGCAAATAACCCACATTTTGTGGGTTATTTACTCAAATATATATACTTATTTATCAAAATATCTATTTGCTTACTAGCTTCTGTTAATTCCTCTTCAAATATGTCTGGATATTGTATATACGTATTTATTTGTTCCCTTACTTCTTCAATTTCTTTTTTGATCATTTCTAATTCATTATTTTCCATATTATCACCACTAACACTTAAAATTAAAATTATCTTTATCGATTAATATCAATAAGAGATCCTCCCATTTTTACCATCTTAGGATAACAAAACTTTGATACTAAACCTACAAAAAACCCCGTAACCAATGATGTAACCAACATAAAAGGTAAATAAGTTACAACCAATAAGTTTTCTACTATAACACTTGCAACTAATAATTGACCAATATTATGACCTATAGCTCCTATAATACTGACTCCTATTGTAGAGAATCCTTTAATTTTTGTAGCTAAATACATTAAAATTAAACTTAAATATGCACCCCCTATACTAAACAGTAAATAAGACATAGGACCAGTAAAAATAGATGATAAAATAACCCTAACTGTTACAATTATAAACGTTTCTTTTAATCCCAAAATTAATAATGAAATTAAAGTTATTATGTTAGTTAAACCTAATTTTGCTCCTGGGAAAAATACAATTAACGGATTTGGGATATACGTCTCTAATATATATAGTATTAGGCTATATCCAACCATTAACCCTAAAAAAGTTATTTTTTTTGTCTTCATAATACTCTATCTCCGAATTATAAATTTATATAATAAAATAATTTTTTGTATACTATTATAATACAATATTTTTCGATAAATCTCCACTTTTTGGTTATTTTTGAAAAAATTTATAGAAAATTTAGATTTAAATTTATTATATATTTTTAACATAATTATATCATTAGAAAACTTGACTTTTTTCAATACAATGATTATTATATAAGTATAATAATTTATTGAAAATG
>NZ_JALEXO010000323.1 GCF_022780145.1 Intestinibacter sp. | reverse complement strand
GCATACTAAAATAAAAATAACTATATTTAAAATAAGAAAATATTTATCAAAATCCATAATGTTTATTTTGGATATTTAAAATAGTAAATGCTATAATTTTTGGGAATACATTACGAAAATTATATTTAGATAAAATAAAATTGACCTCCAATCATTCGATTTTATATCTAACTTTTTGGGGTCAGTTCATACTTGCTAGGATTTTTTATTTCAAATATTTTATCTATCCAATATCAACTATTTCATATTCCCTATTTCCAAGCCCTTACTCATAAGCCTGTTCCACAGTATGAATAGCATTTCTAGAATCCATTCTCTCAATCAATGAAGCCTTACCTGGATCTGGAGAATTTTTAACTGCATCGTAGCAAGCTTGGTCTAAAGCGACTGGATCAAGACTTGCGTATATTCCTAAGTCATCCATTTCTGGATCGTGAGGGTTTGCATCACAGTCGCAGTCGATTGACAATTTATTTGCTACATTTATATACGCTAGGTTTTCTTCCTTGAAGTAGTCGATTACAGAGGCATCTGCATCTGCCATAGCTTCTAGGAATGAATCGTGGTCGGCAGTCCAAATATTTTCTGGAATTCCTGCTCCGTGGATATAGGCTTTACCGTGTGAAGAAGCAATTCCTATAGACATATTTTTAAGTGCTCCTCCAAATCCTCCCATAGCATGTCCTTTAAAATGAGATAATATCAGCATTGAGTCGTAATTTTTTATATGTGATCCTACATAGTTTTTATGTATTTGTTTGCCGTTTGGAACTGGAAGCTCGATTTCGCCGTCTTCATCCATTATGTCGCAAGGAGCTATTTTTGTGAAGCCGTGTTCTTCTATAGCTTTCCAGTGTTCTTCAGTTGTATTTCTTCTGCCTTCATATGCTGTATTGCATTCTACTATTGTTCCTTGTAATTTATCTATTAGAGGCTTGATTAAATTTGGATCTAGGAAGTTGTGTCCTCCTGGTTCGCCAGTAGATATTTTTACAGCGACTTTTCCTTTTAATTCAGTATTTAAAGCTTCGTAAATTTTAATTAAACTTTCACTTGTTATTTCCTTTGTAAAATATACTTTTGATTTTGTCATAGCGATCTCTCCTTTGTTAAAATTGTGTTTGATATATTGTAATTTTTCTAATTATAGCGTAACATTTAAGTTAAGTTTAATGTCAATAGTTTTGAATAAATTTTTTGGAGGAAATATAATGGGGTATACGATTAAAGAAGCTTCTAAGATTACTGGATTGTCAACATCTACACTCAGATATTACGATAGAGAGGGTTTACTTCCATTTATAAAAAGACTCGATTCTGGATATCGAAGCTTTTCTGAAGATGACATAGAGATGATTAAAATTATAGAATGTCTTAAAAGAACAGGTATGTCGATTAAAGAAATCAAAAAATTTACTGAGTGGGTCCAAGATGGCGACAATTCTCTAGAGGAAAGATATGAGATGTTTTTAGAGAGAAAGCATGCCGTAGAAACAGAAATAGAATCTCTACAAAATACACTCGATATCATAAATTATAAATGCTGGTACTATAAAACTGCTATAGAAGCTGGCACAGAAAAAATTCATTTTAAAAATAAAAAAGATGGCAAATTACCTTGCGAATAAAATAAGGAGGAAATTAAATTGAAAATAAAAGTTTTAATGGACAATAATACATACATAGATCAGTACTATCTAGGAGAGCCGGCAGTTAGCTACTATATAGAAATAGACGATAAAAAAATACTATTCGATGCTGGATATTCAGATGCATTTATAAAAAATGCAGAAGCTATGGATATAGATTTAAATAAAATAGATACTATAGTACTATCTCACGGCCACAACGATCACACTAGAGGTCTGCAATATCTAGATAAAAAAATCAATTTATCAAAGCCTGAAATAATAGCTCATCCAGGTTGCTTCGAGGCAAAATACTTCGACGGGCAATTTATAGGAGCACCTTATACTTTACAGGAGATGTACAAATTCAACTACACTCCTAGCAAGACTCCTTACGAAATTTCTAAAAACTGTATGTTTTTAGGTGAGATACCTGAGCTAATAGATTTCGAGCCTAGATATGCAATCGGTGTAAAGGAGGATCTCGAGTTATGCTGTAGTGAATTTTTCAGCAAGGATTATTTGCTAGATGATTCTGCTGTAGTTTTAAAGACAGACGACGGACTTTTTATAGTCACAGGATGTTCTCATAGTGGAATTTGTAATATTATAGAATATGCCAAAAAAGTATGTGGTGATGACAGAATAATAGGTGTATTAGGAGGGTTTCATCTATTTGAAGTGGATGATAGATTGAAAAATACTATCGATTATTTTGAAAAAGCTGATATAAAAACTCTTTATCCATGTCACTGCGTATCATTAAAGGCTAAGGCTGAAATGATCAAAAGTTTAAATGTAGAGGAAGTAGGAGTCGGTTTAGAAATTTTTATTTAAATGTAGTATATAATTCATAAATATAGTATATTATTATAGATAACAACATATTGGGAGGTAGTATTGTGGAAGATAAACAATCTAAAAAAATACTCTTTGGTGCTACGTACTTAATAGTACTTGTTTTTATTTTATACCGAATTACAGATATCTTCGGTATTTTAGGGACTTTACTATCTATAATAGAGCCATTTTTAATAGGTGGGGCAATTGCTTTTATACTTAGTATACCTATGAATTTTTTAGAAAAGAAGTTTAAAAAACTAAAAAGACCTGTGAGCTTATTGCTTACATTTTTGATTTTCATATTAGTAATATTGATTTTAATATTCTTAATTGGACCAAAGCTAGTAGATACAGTTACTAGTATAGCAAATACTGTACCAGGGGCTATAGATAGTCTACATTCACTAGTTGAAAGATCAAAT
>NZ_JALEXO010000302.1 GCF_022780145.1 Intestinibacter sp. | reverse complement strand
AAACGAACACAATATAAAAGTAACAGCAACTAAGAAAAAAATATATTCAGTAGACGACAACCTATGGCATGTATCTACTGAAGGTGGAGATATAGAATATCTAGAAAACGAACACAACAAAGATATCTACAAAAAAACTTGTTCACCAGAAGATGCAGCAGATGAACCTGAATACATAGAAATAGGATTCGAAAAAGGTATACCAGTATCTCTAAACGGAGAAAAATTACCACCAGTAGAATTAGTTGAAGCAGTTGACAAATTAGGTGCTAAACACGGTATAGGTATAGTTGATATACTAGAAAACAGATTAGTTGGTATGAAATCAAGAGGTATATATGAAACACCAGGAGGAGAAATATTCTATGCAGCTCATAACTACTTAGAAAGTGCTACATTAGACAAAGATACTCTTCACTTAAAACAAAGATTATCACTTGAATTCGCTGATTTAATATACAATGGTAAATGGTATTCTAAAACTTGTAAAGCAATAAATGCTTTCATGGATGAAACTCAAGAAAATGTTACTGGTTCTGTTAAATTAAAATTATACAAAGGTAACATAAAACCAGCTGGAATATTCTCAGACCATAAATTATACGATCAAAGTATATCTTCATTCGGTAACAGTGAATTATACGATCACAAAGATGCTGAAGGTTTCATAAACTTATTCACATTACCACTTAAGATAAATGCTATGACTCAAAACGGTAAAAAAATGACTAAATAATTGGTAAAATTTATAATATAGAAAAAACAGCCTTATCTGATAATATTAAGTGATTAGATAAGGCTGTTTTTTTACTATAATCTTTTTTCAATTTTATGCCACGAATTAGTTGTAAAGAAGCTTTTATCTAAATCTTTAGTAATTTGTTCCCACAGTGCATAAGGCATTGTCATAGACAGATAGTTTGCCAATGAGCTTAAACGTTGGGAAATATCGAATAGACCCATAATAGCCTGAGGATTATCGCTTTCTATTTGATCGGCAGCATACATTATAGATTGGCATGCTGAGCCAAAGGGTACAATAGTATTAATTGCTCGACCGTTATGAAAACCAAGCAAAGTTACGAGAGCAGAAATTTGATCGGGATTAGCAAATATATATACTAAATCTGGTGAACCGATTTCATTCCATCTACTTAAAGGTGCGAATACTATTCGTGGATATCCTTTTTCTGAAAATGGCAGAGAGTTTCTCCACTTTAAGGCTACTTCTTCAGAACAAAAGAAACGTTCGCCATCTTTAAAATCTTCAGGTAAGCCTTCTGGTATATTTTCTCCATATCCTTGTGACAACATTTTATGGATGTTAGGATTTATTCGTGAAAACCCATCGCCAAAGCAGCATCCAGTAGCTCCTCCAGCACAATTACAGCTTTTATCATCCATAGAAATAGTCTTGCCTTTAGCAGATGACATAAGAAATGGTATGACACAGTTGTGTTTGTTTGGTGATACATCTAAGTCGCATTTTGTAGTAGTATTACCAAAGAATATTCCTATTGGTTCTAATTTAAGATGGAGTTTTTTTACTAATAATTTATCCATAATTTACCTCCAAAAGTTTTTATTTATCTATAATAATATCAAATAATTATTTATATTACATTAAGTTTAAAAAATTTCTAATAAATACAAATCACAAAGTTGTTAAATATAATTACAATGGTTAAAAAGTGTACATACTTTAGAGCAGGTAAAAATTTTTTTATGTGTTTACTCATATTTATGATATAATAAAATTTGCATTAAATTGAAAGGAGAATCAAGATGTCAAAGAGAAAACAAGTGACTGTTCCTATGGAAAAAATTAGAGAACAAGACAAATATATAAATGAAATAAAAAATGAAAACGAAAGATATTTCCAATCAACTGGAAAGAAAAAATCTTATTTTATACAAACTTTTGGATGTCAAATGAACGAACACGACTCAGAAAATCTAGCTGCTATGTTAAATGATATGGGATATGAACCTACTTTGATGGCTGATACTGCGGATTTAATAATATACAACACTTGTGCAGTTAGAGAAAATGCTGAGCTTAAGGTATACGGAAACTTAGGTCATCTAAAGTTGACTAAAAAGAAAAATCCTAACTTAAAAATTGCTGTATGCGGTTGTATGATGCAACAGCCTAAAGTAGTAAAGGAAATAAAGGCTAAATACAAACATGTAGACTTAGTATTCGGTACTCACAATTTATACAAATTCCCTGAATTACTAGCAGAGGCTATGTCAAGTGACGCTATGCTTGTAGATGTTTGGGATGTAGACGGAGAAGTTGTAGAAGGGTTAAAGAGCGATAGAAAATTTGAGCTTAAGGCGTTTGTAAATATAATGTACGGCTGCAACAATTTCTGTACTTACTGTATAGTTCCTTATACTAGAGGGCGTGAAAGAAGTAGAAAACCAGTAGATATAATAAACGAAATAAAAGATCTAGTTGCAAATGGCACTAAAGAAGTCACTTTACTAGGCCAAAATGTAGATTCATACGGAAAAACTCTAGAAGAAGAGGATAGAATAACTTTTGCAGAGCTTCTAAGAAAGGTAAACGAGATAGAAGGATTAGAGAGAATAAGATTTATGACTTCTCATCCAAAAGATATATCTGATGAGGTTATATACGCTATGAGAGACTGTGACAAGGTATGTGAATTTTTACACCTTCCAGTTCAATGTGGAAGCACTAAGCTATTAAAGAAAATGAATAGACATTACTCAAAAGAAGACTATCTAAGAATAATAGAAAAGGCTAGAGCTGAAGTTCCTGATATAGCATTTTCAACTGATATAATGATAGGATTCCCTGGTGAAACAGACGAAGATGTAGAGGATACTATAGATGTAATCAAAAAAGTAAGATACGACAACGCGTTTACTTTTATCTACTCAAAGAGAGAGGGTACACCAGCAGCTAAGATGGAAAATCAAATTCCAGAGGATGTAAAACACGAGAGATTTAATAAGGTTTTGGCAGTTGTAAATGAAATATTAAAGGAAAATAATTCTGTTTACCAAGATAAGGTAGTTGAAGTTTTAGTTGAAGGAAAGAGCAAGACTGACGACACTAAATTCAGCGGCAGAACTAGACAAAATAAGCTTGTAAACTTTGCTGTAAAAGATATCGATGCTGATTTAGTTGGAAAACTTGTAGATGTAAAAATAACAGAAACTCTTTCATTCTCTTTAAATGGAGAAATGGTTTAAAAGTTTTAAATAAAAATTGATGAGAAAATAATAAGATGTTCTCTTTATGAAAATAATTAATTTATGATCATAAAAGAGGACATTTTCTTATATAAAACAACATTATACAACAAGCAAAAATGTATAAAATTGTTATTAGATAGAGTAAATTATGTTAGAATATAGTTTTATTTGTAAAAATATCGAAAAATTCATAAAATATTGTAAATTTTGAAAAATCAGAAAAATAGTTGACAATTTACATAATTTTAATATAATTAAAGTAAAGGTA
>NZ_JALEXO010000287.1 GCF_022780145.1 Intestinibacter sp. | reverse complement strand
GTCATCCAGCATTTTTGTACTCTGGTGAGCTTACTTACCAGATGATTATGGAGTGGTTTGTCAAGACGGTCGCGAATATGGAGGACATCAGAAGGTGCAAAAATACTTTCGGCGAATATCTCAAGGTCACTAAGGAGGCGCATGAGATGATTGCCGAATGGACTAGGGAGAAATTTTATATATTTTCAAAGGATGTAGGTGCTGACGAGGCTCACCTATCAAGCGTTATAGAGCATCTAGCAGTCAAAAAATCGACGAAATTATTTGTGCTGGACAACCTGATGACGCTCGAATGTAGTGGTTCCGACAAGTACGAAAAGCAAATCAATACAGTGAAAATGCTGAAGTCGCTTGCCAAAAAGTACGACCTCGCGATAATTCTAGTCGCCCATCCGAATAAAAGTGTGACTATGAGTAGGGAGTCGCATGTGTTTGAGATATCTGGAGCGAGTGAGATTCCGAATTTGGCGGATTATATTTTGAAGCTCAAGAGGGGCGAGGACAAGACAGTTGCGTCAATTTTGAAAAACAGAATCACGGGGATTCAGAAGAGGAGTTTGAATCTGAAGTTCGATGCGAACAGAAGGCGATTTTATACGAAAAACAAGACCGAGCTCGATAAGGATTACGGTTATAAAGTCAAGGCAGAGCAGTTGAGCGTTTACTAGATTTATAATAACAAAAAGTGTAAAATTTAAAATACAGTACATAAATAAGAATTAAAATAAAAAAGCAAATCAAAAATGACAAAATAGAAGGAGACAAATATGATATTATATGTAGTTTATGTTTTAGCAGGATTAGGAGCAGGTGTTGTCACAGGGCTTGCGGGGCTTTCGGCGGCGGTGGTCATAACGCCACTTTTGACGAGCTTATGTGGATGGGCGAGCTACGATGCGGTCACAGTAGCGTTGGCGGCTGATGTTCTCGCGAGTATGTTGACAGCGTACACTTATTATAAGAATAAAAATATAGATTTAAAAAACGGTGTATTCGTTGCAATCACAGCGTTTTTAGGTACGGTTATTGGAAGCTACAGTGGGTATCTTTTCTCACAAGCACAGCCAGACGGACTTGGATATATCTCTATGGCGACTACGATTTTTCTGGGAATAAAATTCTTAGTTAGACCTGTGACTAAGGGCAATGATGCGGAGGAAGGCTCAGCAGATATCGGAATTAAAAAGAGAGCCTTGGCGATGTTTTTAGGATGTGGTATAGGATGGGTATGCGGATTTACTGGAAGCGGGGGTGGAGTTTTGATGCTGACAGTATTTACTATAGTCCTTGGGTACAACTTGAAGGTAGCAGTTGGTACAAGCACGATGATTATGACACTTGTGGCGCTAACTGGTGCAGTCAGCCATGTTGCTATGGGAGCTCATATGGATTATATTCCTATGCTGATTGTTGTGGCATTTTGCGTGTTGGGTGCTTATGTTAGTGCTAAGTTTGCGAATAAGTGCGAGATTAAGAGGTTGAATCGAGTTGTCGGTACGTGTCTTTTCATCCTTGGTGTGATTACTATTTCGATAAAATTGTTTTTGTAGAATAAGAAAATAGTCTGTGTATGGTTTATAAAAATATTTTTAAATACACAGACTATTTTTATTTAGAAACAGTTCTTTAAATAATGAATAGATATATGATTTAAAGGGAATACTATATATCTAAAAGATTTTACCTTAAATATAGATAAGTTTTAAGGGAATATATTCAGTATAATTGATTTTTCCCTTAAATTATAGTATATTTTAAGGGAAAGGAATGGTGATTAAGGGAATGAGAGAATTTAATTATTCTAAAATTAAAGATCAGAAATGGGATTCAGATATTCTCGGATATATAGCTGCAATATATAAGGAAGCCGGTAAACAAGAGTTATATCTTAAACAAAGACCTGAAGAGCTTGAAAAACTTGTCGAAATTGCGAAGATTCAGAGTACTGAAGCATCAAATGCAATTGAAGGGATTGTTACTACAAGCACTCGTATCAAACAACTTGTGGAAGAAAAAACTACTCCTAAAAATCGTGATGAACAGGAAATCGCTGGATATCGTGATGCATTAAATATTATTCACGAAAGCTTTGACGCTATTCCAATATCAAAAAATTATATACTACAGCTTCATAAAATTATGTACAGCTATATGAATAATCCTATGGCAGGAAAGACAAAAAATGTGCAGAATTATATTAGTGCAAGTTATCCTGATGGACATACAGAAATTATATTTACACCAATTGCTCCATTTGAAACAAACGAGGCACTAGACAAAATATGTGAGGAGTATAACAAGGTTATTGGAAATTTTGAACTTGAACCATTAATTGCCATACCTATATTTATTCATGATTTTTTGTGCATACATCCATTTAATGATGGTAATGGAAGAATGAGCAGATTGCTTACTACACTTCTTTTGTATCGTAATGGTTTCTACGTTGGTAAATATATATCTTTAGAAGCTAAAATTGCTAAAAACAAGGACTTGTATTATAACGCATTAAATCAAGCTCAACATGGTTGGCATGAAGGGACGGAAGATGTTGTTCCATTTATAAAATATATCCTTAGTATAATTTTAGCTGCCTATAATGATTTTGAAGATAGATTTTCTATTGTAGAAGAAAAACTCCCTGCGATAGAAATGGTAAGGAAAGCAACACTAAATAAGATTGGAAAATTCACGAAGCAGGATATTAGAGAATTATGCCCACATTTGAGTATAAGTTCTATTGAAGGTGCTTTGAGAAAAATGGTTAAATCTGGCGAATTAAAGCGTGAGGGTGTTGGAAAGGCAACCCACTATATCAGACTAAAATAATTCCCTTACTCAGATAAACTTTCCCTTAAAAAATAATAAATTATAAGGGAAACACATACAATTAAGGTTAAGTATCTCTATAGAGGTACTTTTCTTATGTCCATTTAAAAATAAAAATTAGTAAATACACAATAATTTTGGAAAAAATTCATCACAAAGTTGTTAAATATAATTACAATGGAAATATAAGCTTATCATTAAGGAGAAAATAAATGAAAATAGAATTATTGTTATCAGATATAGCACATATTTCAGAAAAATATGAGTTGATAAATAGAAATACAGGTGG
>NZ_JALEXO010000280.1 GCF_022780145.1 Intestinibacter sp. | reverse complement strand
TTTAGTCGTATATGCTTGATTGCTCCCATTTTGGCTTGTATCCAAAGTCGCGGGCGACTTCTCTGTAGGATTCTGAGTAGAATCTTTTTCTGAGTGTATCGAAGCTCAGTTTTAATTTCTTTTTTTGGATGCCTGTGACTCTGTTTTTTAGAAGCATTAGTAGTGATTGGTCGTCCTCGCCTCTTAGGATTTTGAATATGTAGTCTGCTAGGTTTGGGATCTCGCTGGCGCCTGAGATTTCAAATACGTGCGGTTCTCGGTTTTGTGTGGAGCTTTTGTTGGGATGGGCTACTAAGATTATTGCTAGGTTGTATTTTTTTGCTAAATTTTTTAGTGTTTTTACTGTGTTTATTTGTTTTTCGTATTTGTCTGTACCGCTGAATTCTAGTGTCATCAGGTTGTCTAGCACGAATAGCTTGACGTTTTTTTTGATGGCTAGATATTCGATTGCGCTGTTTAGATTCGCTTCGTCGGCTCGCGCGTCTTTTGAGTATATGAAAAATTTGTCCCTCGTCCAGCTGCTTATGTAGTTTAGGGCTTCATCTGAGACTTGGCCGTATGTACCAAATGAGTTTTTGCACCTGATGATATCCTCGTTGTTTGCGACTGTTTTGGCAAACCAGTTCATCAGCATTTGGTATGTCAGCTCACCGGAGTAGATGAAGCAGTTAAAGCCTATGCTCAGTGCGCTTGCTATAATTTGGTTGATTATCGTACTTTTCCCAGAGGCAGGCTCTCCAGTTAAAATCGACAGCGAGCCGTATGTGAGTCCGCCGCCACACATCGTATCTATATCCTCGAATCCAGTCGGTATAGCTGGTAAATTTTGTGATGTAAATGACACGGTTGACGCATCTATGAATAAATCCTCGGCATTGCCTGTATCTAAGAGCGTGGATTTTAGATTTTCTGAAAATTTTACCAAATCATCTGTCTCAAGTGTTTTGATCTTAGTCTGAGTTTCTAGTAGCATGTTGTGGACTTTCCTTTTGATTGAGAGATCTTTTACGATTTTCATGTAGTAGAGGATGTTGTCGCTAGTTGGCACGATGGTCATGAGATCTGCCAAGTAGGCAATTCCACCGACTCTGTCTATCATGTCTGTATTTGTCAGCTCGTTTGACAGAGTGATGATGTCGATTTCGCAGTTGTCGTTTGAGAGCTTTTTCATGGCATCGTAAATAATCCTGTGCTCTGTTCTAAAAAAATCGTACGGCGAAAATTTTATCTCGTTGCCGTCAAGTATTGAGCGCGGTTCGATTAAAATTGCGCCGAGTATACTTTGTTCTGCTTGTATGTTGAATAAATCCATTTTTTACCTCCTTTGATTTTATCCGCCGATTAGCTCGAAGCCTGATAAATCATAGGCACCGTATTGTGTTTTGAATATATTTGCATCTGAAGAGTATGAATTAGCAGGGATGTAGCCTTTTAGCAGATGTTGATTTTCTTCAAAATTTTTAATCGCAATTAGCTTGTCGTATTTGCGTTTTAAGTCGTCTGGATTCAGTATTCTGCAGCACCAGAAGTTGTCTGGCTTGTAAATCCAGCTGATTAGGTCGGTGATTTCTGTGATTGATTTTTTTTCTACGTTTAGCATATATGCAAAAACTGATGACCATCTATCTAGGTTTGGTTTTCTGATGTTTGGGTTTCTGTGTTGAATATGCTCGAACAAAAGCTCAGCTAGTAGAAATTCGTCTGAATCCTTCGCGCGAGGTTTTTGTATAGTAGATTTATTTGGTGGAAGAATCTTTTGTTCGGGATAAATATCCGTTTGGTTTGGATGGATATCCGCGTTACTCGGATGATTATCAGAATGAGTCGGATAAATATCCGATGAGTTTTCGCAAAAATCCTCCTCATCTATATCAGAGGATTCGTCAAAATCTGCCTCATCTGGAAGGTCTGATGAATCGTCGATTAGAGCAGCGTAATTTTTTCCTACATTATAATAGGAATATGTGCCGCCTGATTTTATGGTTTTTTTCTCCAAAATACCGAGCTCGGCCATGTTTTTTAATTTTCTGTAGATAGTGTCCTTTTTTGAGCTGACTATAGGAAGATCGTCGGCCATTTTTTCATAACAAACCCAGTAGTAAGTTTTGCCGTTTATCAGCCTTGACTTCATTTTCCCAGAGTCCTTAAAATCAACAAACCATCTAAGCAGCAACAAATCCTCGCAATTTAACCCGAATCTCACTGATTGCACTTGAGAAAATCCATGTATTGTATATTTCATAATTACACGCTCCTAACTTAAAAATTTTTTTATAAAATAAGTATAAAATTTGAAATGCTGGTAATAATTTAGATAATCAAACATTTTTACTCCGTCGGAATTTCGAGGGAGAGTGCAGATGCCTGTATTATTAATAGGCAGGCATCTGTTTTAATTATTATTTTAAATTTATAATATTATTGGAAAGTTCATTTATGCTATTGGTTAAGGATTCCAGCTTGTTCTCCAGCCTGATCAATAGATAGATGGATACAGCCACTGGGAATCCTACATTAGCTATTAGACTTTCGATAAATTCCATAACTGATCACTTCCTATAATACTAGGTCGTATTCAGTTGTTTGAGTGTTGACTATTTTAGCCCCGACTGTAGCTGTGAATGCGTAGTTATTTTTCTTGAATATGTTTTTTTCTACGATTAGATCCATAGCCGCCTTGATTTCTGCCTCAGTTACATCGTCCCTTGGGTTATCTATGCTTATTGAGACTTCCTTGTCAACCTCGTTTTTGAATACCATTACTAATTTTTTGTTTTCATCCATGATATCATCTCCTTTTGAATTTTTACACAGCCGGGGAGATATCCCCAGCTTTTAATTAAACTTTAAACTGATACTTAGCTTCTTATTCAGATAAAGACGTGTTGTCTATTCTGACGACGTTGTATAAATCATGTTGTTGAAGCCCTGCTAGTGCGTTTGCCACATCCATCAAAGATTGGTCTAGCGCCTCTGGATCGACGAAGCTAAATGTCTTAGTCGCGATTACTCTTTTAGAGTTTATGTCTAACCCCTTGTCAAAATATAATTTTAATGAAGATAAATTTTTAGTAGATAAAACAGCCATAATATATTGCCTCCTTTTTTAATTAATTTTTTTGAAAATAATTTAAATTGATTTTAAATATCAAAATATGCCGAGTTGTAGTATTGGCAGATTATGATATAATACACACCCGTGTCACACTAAAATTAAATCACCAAATCGTATTCGTTGGTTTGCGTATTTTCGTTTTGGGCCTCGACCGCTTCGACTAGCGAATAGTTGTTTTTCTTAAAAATGTTCTTTTCTACTATTAAATCCATAGCTGCTTTGATTTCTGCTTCTGTGATCGTGTCTTTTGGGTCGTCGATGCTAATTGAGACCTGCTTGTCCACCTCGTTTTTGAATACCATTACCAGTTTTTTATTTTCATCCATTTGATCACCTCCGTTGGTTTTGAAAACTTTTAATTTGTTTTCTTAATATAATGATATATTATTTTGCGGACGAGGGCTAAAAAAACGTGCACGAATTTTGCTCAAAATCAACGCTTGTGAGCTCTGAAAATACTAGAGTTCAGAAGAAGTTTTATTTTTCGAGTTAATATTTTTATTTTTGAAAAATTTGTCATTTAAAATTTTTTGCTCCAAACAAAAATTGGAAATAGTTTATGTGTAAAATTTCCGCGATTTAGTTTAATGTTTAATTATAGAAGTAAATTTAAATAGTGAAGGATCAGATGCGATGGTTTATGGAGGTGAAAATCATGAACGACGATTATATGAAGAAGTATATATCGAGTGATTTGTACAGACTATTTGATATAGTCGGCGAGGTTTTGTTTCAGAGGATAGTCGAGGATTATAATGGAAGCCAGATTTATATTCCTAGCAAGGAGTGCTACAGGAGAGCTAAGAGGAATATGAGGATTTATGATGAGTTTTGTGAAGGTAGAAGTGTGAAGGCGTTGGCGGCTAAGTGGAAGGTTTCGGAGTCTTGTATTAGAAGGATTGTCAAGAGGGTTGAGGAGGAGTTGAATAGTAAGTAGGTAGATAGCCTTTCCTGTGTGGATGCAGGGAGGGCTATTTTTTTATGAAATAGATTGTAGGAAAAGATAGAAAAAGCTCAAACCTTTTTTTAGAGGAATTTCTATCTTTTTTGTTTTTGAACTACAATATTTGACGGTAGATAATTACTATTTTTTACAGTTATGTATATAAAAAAACATATAATTCATATCCTTGGGAAAAAAAGCTAAATAAATGAAAAAATATGGGAAATGAAAAACGTTGTAATTTTTATGAAAATGTTTTACTATCATATCAAATAGAAAATTTATAAAACATTTTACGATTATAAAAAATATATACAAATGTGCTTGACGAGATCAGGAGCTGTATGTGTTTGTTTTTGTCTATTGTTGTTATGAATGGAGGCGTATTTTTATGGCGAACACAAATAGTATGAATGTGGAATTTCGATGGAGCGTGTATGGAGATATTACGTATTTTTATTGTTCCTTAAAAAGTTATTTGAAAAAGACAAAAAATGAAGCTCTGAGCAGCATCCCGTGGGTATTTTTCGTATATATGAATAGTGTTTTTGGCAATGAGTACGTGTACATACGCGGGACCTCTTATCTGAAGAGGATTTTTAGAAATATGGAGATTTTGAGGCTGTATAATTTGGGTGTTTCTACTAAAAATATCGCGGCGACTTGTAATGTGGGTGAGAGACAGGTTAGGAATATTATAAATGAGGGGTATCGCTGTGAGGGGGTTGATATTTCTGATATGTTTGAGGATAGGGTTATTGTGCTGGATTTGGGGTGTTATTCCGAGTTGAGTTTGAGATAAAATAAATATGAAAGGGATTAGGATTGATATTTTTAAGTTTAATTAAGTAAATTTTGATAGATCTTTTGCAGTGAGTGAGGGGGAATATTTTGTATAGAAATTTTATTTGAGTTATAGTTGGAAAAATGTGTTTTAAGTGCAAAAAAATGAACAGGAAATATATGGAAAATAGTTTTGATTTGTTCTATAATAATAGGTATATTTTTAGAATATATAAAGTGCGTTGCTATGGAAATTTTTGACAGCGTGCATTATAATAAATATATGGGGGTGATGTATGAAAGTACAATGTTTAGTTGTTGGTACTTACATATAGAATAAGAGGGTATTATTTCGATTTTTAGCACATCAAAAAGTTCTAATTTTGTGAGTTCTGACAAGTTTCAATTATAAATTCTGTCGATGAGGATTGACAGGTGAAATTTTAAAGGAGGAGTGTGAAATGAAATATTTAAAGAAGACATTGTCGTTTGTTTTGGCTTTGGCGATGGTGTTTACGATGGTTATTGTGCCTAGAACTGG
>NZ_JALEXO010000341.1 GCF_022780145.1 Intestinibacter sp. | reverse complement strand
CAGTCCCTAACGCCACAAAAATCTGAGTTATAAGCACCACGATACTGTCCACCAATGACACCGCCGAAACCGCCGCCTCACCTACACTAGCTATCATAATCGAGTCAACCAGCCCAACCGCTATCAAAAGCAATTGTTCCACTACCAGCGGCAAAATCAATTTCCTCAAATCAGAATTTGAAAACATATATTTTATATCTCTCTGTTCTAAATCCACCAAATCACTCCCCTATTTCAAATATTTCATATAATATAATAATACACCAAAAAGCTACTATAATACAATTTCTCTACATATAAAAAGACTGCCTAAAATGATCACTCATCCTAAGCAGTCTTCCTATTCATAAATAAATTACTTATTTAAATTGTAAAAAGATTTCATTCCACAGTATCTAGCTGGCTCACCAATTAACTCTTCTATTCTAAGTAATTGATTGTACTTAGCAACTCTATCTGTTCTAGATGGAGCACCAGTTTTTATTTGTCCAGCATTTACAGCTACTGCTAAATCAGCAATAGTAGTATCTTCAGTTTCACCAGATCTGTGAGATATAACTGCAGTGTATCCTGCTCTCTTCGCCATTTCTATAGCATCTAGAGTTTCAGTTATAGTTCCGATTTGGTTTACTTTTATTAGTATAGAGTTTGCAACACCTGCTTCTATACCTCTTTCAAGTCTTTCAGTATTTGTAACGAATAAGTCGTCACCAACTAATTGAACTTTTTTGCCTAATCTATCTGTAAGTATTTTCCATCCATCCCAATCTTCTTCGTCTAGTCCGTCTTCTATAGTGATTATTGGGAAGTTAGTTGTCCAGTCCTCATATAGGTCAACCATTTGTTCAGCTGTTAATTCTTTGCCTTCTCCAGCTAAAACGTATTTTTTAGTTTCTTCGTTGTACATTTCTGAAGCTGCTACGTCAAGCCCTAACATAACGTCTTTGCCTGGTTCGTATCCAGCCTTAGATATTGCTTCAACTATTAATTCTAATGCTTCTCTGTTTGAGCCTAGGTTTGGAGCGAATCCACCTTCATCACCTACACCGCATGCTAAACCTTTTTCAGCTAGAACTTTCTTTAATGCGTGGAACACTTCTGCTCCCATTCTTAAACCTTCTCTGAAGCAACAAGCTCCAACTGGTAATATCATAAATTCTTGAACATCTACGTTGTTATCAGCATGTTCTCCACCGTTTAATATGTTCATCATAGGTACTGGTAATTGTTTTGCATTAACTCCACCTATATATTGGAATAATGGTAATCCTAATTCATCTGCAGATGCTCTAGCTACAGCCATAGAAACTCCAAGTATAGCATTTGCTCCTAGCTTACCTTTGTTTGGTGTACCGTCTAATTCTAATAATAATGCATCTATCCCTGGTTGATCTGTTGATTCTAAGCCTTCTAGCTCTGGTGCTATTATGTCGTTTACATTTTTAACAGCGTTTAGAGTACCTTTACCTAAGTATCTAGCTTTGTCTCCATCTCTTAGCTCAACTGCTTCAAAAGCTCCTGTTGATGCTCCAGATGGAACTATTGCTCTACCTTCTGCTCCACTTTCTAAAACTACTTCTACCTCTACAGTAGGATTTCCTCTTGAGTCTAATACTTCTCTTGCGTATACTGATTCTATTACTGACATTTTTTTCTCCTTCCAAGTTGTCTACTAATCAAGTCGTCTATTTGTAAAATTATAATATTTCACAAACGGGTTGATGGGTAAGTTTGTAAATTTTCATATATTTTATTATTTTTGTTCGCTTGATTAGTTTTCTTTAGTGTCTTTTATTTTTGTCATTTTTACAAATTTTATTTATTATTTTATTAGAGAATGACCAGTCATTTCTTCTGGTTTCTCTAAGTTCATCATGTCTAATAATGTTGGAGCTATATCTGATAATCTACCATCAGTTAATAACTCTTTGCCTATGAAATCTTTGCCAGCTACTATGAATGGAACTGGGTTTACTGAATGTGCAGTTATAACCTTGTCTGTTTCTGGATCTACCATTAATTCAGCATTTCCGTGGTCAGCAGTTATTATAGCACTTCCTCCGATTTCAACTATTTTGTCTACTAATTTACCTACACAGTTGTCTACAGTTTCAACAGCCTTTACAGCTGCTTCCATTACACCTGTATGTCCAACCATGTCAGGATTAGCGAAGTTTACAACTATGAAGTCGTATTTGTCTTCGTCTATTTTTTCTAGAACTTTTGCTAGTAATTCTGGTGCAGACATTTCTGGTTGTAAATCGTATGTTGCAACCTTTGGAGAAGGTATTAATTCTCTGTCTTCACCTGCATTTGGTTCTTCAACTCCTCCATTGAAGAAGAAAGTTACGTGTGCGTATTTTTCAGTTTCGGCAGCTCTTAATTGAGTTTTACCTAATTTTGATAAATATTCACCTAATGTGTTGCTTAATGATTGTGGTCCAAATGCTATTTGAACGTTTGGTAAAGTAACATCGTATTCTGTCATGCAGACAAAATATGTATTTATATCTGCTCTTTCAAATCCTGTAAATTCTGTATCAACTATAGATCTAGATATTTCTCTAGCTCTGTCTGGTCTGAAGTTGAAGAATATCACTGAATCCTTGTCAGATATTTTACCTACTGGTTCACCATTTTCAACTATTACAGTTGGAACGATGAATTCATCTGTTGCACCTTTTTTGTAAGATGCTTCGATAGCTTCTGATGCAGAACTAGCAGTTTCACCTTCGCCATATACCATAGCTTTGTATGCTACTTCTACTCTTTCCCATCTCTTATCTCTATCCATTGCATAGTATCTACCATTTACAGTAGCGAATTTACCTACGCCTACTTCAGACATATATTGTTCTATGTCTTGAGCATAGCCTAGACCACTTTGAGGGTCAGTATCTCTACCATCTGTAAATGCGTGTACGTATACTTTTTCTACACCTTTTTCTTTAGCCATTTTGATTAAAGCTTTTAGGTGATCTATATGTGAATGAACTCCACCGTCAGATAATAATCCCATTATATGAACGGCATGTTCTTTTGCGTTGTCCATAGCTTTTACTAAGATTTCGTTTGTGAAGAAATCTCCGTCTTCTATAGCTTTTGTTATTCTAGTTAAATCTTGATATACTATTCTACCTGCACCGATGTTTGTATGACCAACTTCTGAGTTACCCATTTGACCATCAGGAAGACCTACATCAAGACCACTTGCTTTTATTAATGTATTAGGATAAGTTGCTTGGATTCTGTCTAAGTTAGGAGTTTTAGCTTCTTTAACTGCATTTCCTACTGTATTATTACTTTCTCCAAAACCATCCATAATTATTAATGCTACTGGTTTTTTCATCTGTCTTACTTCACTCCTATTTAAAATTTACAAGAGCAACATAGTCATCAGCTTTAAGTGATGCTCCACCAACTAAAGCTCCATCTATGTCACTTTGTCCCATTATTTCTGCTACGTTAGCTGGTTTAACACTTCCACCGTATTGTATTCTAACTTCTTGAGCTAAGTCTCCATAAACTGAAGCTACAACTTCTCTTATGTAAGATATAACATCGTTAGCTTGTTCTGCTGTAGCAGTTTTTCCTGTTCCTATAGCCCAAATTGGTTCATAAGCTATAACAACCTTTGCTAAATCTTCTTTAGCTACGTCTTTTAATCCTTCTAATATTTGAGTTTTAACGTGATCTTTAGTTACTCCAGCTTCTCTTTGTTCTAGAGTTTCACCACAGCATAATATTGGGTTTATTCCTGTAGCTAAAGCTTTTAAAACTTTTTTGTTAACTGTTTCATCAGTTTCACCGAAGTATTCTCTTCTTTCAGAATGTCCTATTATAACATAATCCATTCCGATTTCTTGTAGCATTTCAGCAGAAACTTCACCAGTGAAAGCACCTGAAGTTTCGAAGTGCATGTTTTGAGCACCAACTTTTATTTTAGTTCCTTTAGTTGCTTCTTTTAAGTCTTTTAATTGTAAAAATGGTGCGCATATTACTGCTTCTACATCATCTCTATCAGCTCTAGCCCCTACTTCTTTAACGAATTCTAAAGCTTCTTTTATATTTTTATTCATTTTCCAGTTTCCTGCGATTATTGGTTTTCTCATTTGAATTTCCTCCCTTTGAATATATCGATCTATATTATCTATTCTTATTTGTCATCTAAAGCTGCTATTCCTGGTAATTCTTTTCCTTCTAAGAATTCTAATGATGCTCCACCACCAGTTGAAACGTGAGTCATCTTATCTCCGAATCCTAATTGATTAACAGCAGCAGCACTATCTCCACCACCTATTACAGTAGTTGCGTCTTCTAATGATGCCATAGCTTTTGCTATTGCTAAAGTACCACCTGCAAATGCTTCAAATTCGAATACACCCATTGGTCCATTCCATACTATTGTTTTTGAACCTTTAACAACGTCTACGAATTTTTCTACAGTTTTTGGTCCTATATCTAATCCTTCGTATCCATCAGCTATGTTTTGATCTTCAGTTATTACAACTTCTGCATTTGGTGAGAATTCGTTAGCAGTTTTGAAGTCTACTGGTAAGTATAATTTAACACCTTTAGCTTCAGCTTTTGCTATCATTTCTTTAGCGTAATCTATTTTATCTTCTTCTAATAAAGAGTTTCCTATTTCATATCCTTGAGATTTTAAGAAAGTATATGCCATACCTCCACCTATTATTAGGTTATCAACTTTGTCTAATAATTGGTTTATAACGTTTATTTTGTCAGAAACTTTAGCTCCACCTAATATAGCAGTGAAAGGTCTAACTGGATTAGCAACTGCTTCACCTAAGAATTTTAATTCTTTTTGGATTAAATATCCGCAAACTCTTTCTTCTAAGAATTCTCCAGCACCTACAGTTGAACAGTGAGCTCTATGAGCAGTTCCGAATGCATCATTTACAAATATTTCTGCTAATGAAGCTAATTCTTTAGAGTAGTTTTCTTCGTTTTTAGTTTCTTCTTTTCTATATCTAGTGTTTTCTAGTAAAACAACATCTCCGTTTTGCATTTTTTCAACAGCAGCCTTTGCATTTTCGCCAACAACGTTAGCATCTGCAGCAAATACTACTTCTTGTCCTAGCATTTCAGATAATCTTTTTGCAACTGGTGCTAAAGATAATTCTGGTTTAGCTTCTCCTTTTGGTTTTCCTAAGTGAGAGCATAATATAACTTTTGCACCTTTTGCTATTAAGTATTTTATTGTTGGTAATGCTCCTACTAATCTGTTTTCGTCAGTTATTACTCCATCCTTTAGAGGAACGTTGAAATCGCATCTTACTAAAACTCTTTTTCCTGTAACATTGATATCTTCTATTGTTTTTTTGTTTAACATTGACATAATTAAACTCCTTTCAAAAGTAAACTTATTCTTTTTTATAATATATTACTTTCTATAATATATCATATTTTTGAATAAAGTAGGTATTAAACGATTACAGCTGTTTATTTTAATTTTTATTTAATCTATATTTAGTTTTATTTTTATGTTAAATTTATTTATTCCGCCTTATCCTAAAAAAGTCCGGAGCTGTAGTATACTACAAACCCGGACCCTACTATGCCTAAACTATTTTGCTAAGTTTGCAAAATATCCTAAAGTTCTTACTAATTGAGAAGTGTAAGACATTTCATTGTCATACCAAGCTACAACTTTAACTAATTGTTGTCCATTAACTTCCATAACTTTTGTTTGAGTTGCATCGAATAATGAACCGTAGCTCATTCCTATTATATCAGAAGATACTAAGTATTCTTCAGTGTATCCGAATGATTCAGTTGAAGCTGCTTTCATAGCTGCATTTACTTCTTCTACAGTAACATTTTTGTCTAATGTACAAACTAATTCAGTTATTGAACCAGTTACAACTGGAACTCTTTGAGCAGCTCCATCTAATTTACCTTTTAATTCTGGTATAACTAAACCGATAGCTTTTGCAGCACCTGTAGTGTTAGGAACTATATTTCCTGCTGCAGCTCTAGCTCTTCTTAAATCACCTTTCTTGTGAGGACCATCTAAAGTATTTTGGTCATTTGTGTAAGCATGTATAGTTGTCATTAAACCTTTTTGAATTCCGAATTTATCATTTAAAGTTTTAGCCATTGGTGCTAAGCAGTTAGTTGTACAAGAAGCACCTGATATAACTGTTTCAGTTCCGTCTAATGTATCGTTATTTACGTTGAATACTATTGTTTTAACATCTCCTGTTGCTGGTGCAGATATAACTACTTTTTTAGCTCCTGCTTTTATATGTGCTTCAGCTTTTTCTTGAGAAGTGAAGAATCCAGTACATTCTAATACTATATCTACTCCAAGTTCTCCCCATGGTAAGTTTTCTGGGTTAGCTTCTGCAGTTACTTTTATTTCTTTTCCGTTTACTACGAAAGCACCTTCTTTAACTTCTATTTCACCGTTGAATCTACCTTGAGCAGTATCGTATTTGAATAAGTGAGCTAACATTTTCGCATCTGTTAAGTCGTTTATTGCTACTACATCAAATTTATCAGTTTGTTCCATTAATTTTCTTAATGCTAATCTTCCTATTCTACCAAATCCATTAATTGCTACTTTAACCATTGTATTTAACCTCCTAAAAATAAAACCTATTTTTTATATTTATATTTTCTGTATTTTTTACTAATTTATTTATCTTTATTATTAGCTATTTGCTAATTTTATTAACCATATTTATTTAACCATTTTTTGTTGATCGTTTATCAACTCTATAAGTCTCTTTCCACTATGCTCGTCAGTTACTAAAACTAAATTTTTATTAATTTTAGATATCGCTAGAAAAGCTTCTATTTTCTTTGCTCCTGCAAATACTGCTATAACTTCTCTCGCTTGTTTAACACTATCTAAATCTATTCCGATTGTATTTAATCTGTATACAATCTCACCTGCTTGATTGAAATAATATCCGAACGATTCTCCTACAGCACCCTTATCTAGTATTTCTTTCGCTTTTTTATCTGATAAATTTCTTCTGACTATCATTTCATCAGCTCTACCTACACCAAAGACAACTATATTTGATTTAGAAACTAAATCCAAAGTTTTCTTTATTTCTGGCTCTTGAGCTAACATCAACATAGACTCGATTCCTAATTTATCAGGTAAATTAAGCAGTGCATATTTTGATTGTAAACTCTTGCTTATGTTTGCCGCTATGTTGTTCGATTGTATCTCCACATTTACTCCTAAACTACCTCTAGCAGGTACTACTGTTACATTTTCAAATTTCTTATCCGACTTTATACTCTTTGAAAATTCTAACATTGTCGTTCCACCTGTTATAGAAACTATATCTCCGTCCTGTAGTATATTCGTAAAATACGATGCCGCCGATCTACCTACGTCAATCAAAACACTCTTATTATTCTCGTAATCACCAGGTACAAGTATTACCTTCTTTATACCTAATAGCTGAGTTAACTTTTCTTCTAGTGTTGATAATCCCATAACTTCATTCATGATATCTCTTAATCCGTCTAATAAATCGATACCTTCTTGAGTTATTTTCATACCTGATGTTTCAACGCTTATCAAGTTTTGTTCTCTTAATACTTCTGTCTCCGAGCGAACAACTCTTTCACTCAACCCTAGCTCAGTTGCTAAACTTCTTCTTCCGATTGTTTCGTTTAGATATATTTGTCTAAGTATTGAGTAGCGCTTAGTCATCATATCAAGCACTTGTGGAATCAACTTTTGTTGCATTTTTAATAAATTATTCATAAGTCTATCCCTCATTTTTATTTATTGATTTTTAGCTTGGGACTTTTTAAGTCCTATGTATCAATTTGTGTCCCACAAGATATTTATATTTTATCCTACATATAAATATTTTTCAATACGTTTTATTAAACTTTTGTTTTTTTTAACCTATTATTAAATTTCTTTTTCATTATTTAATATGGACCACGTTTTCCTGCAATTATTCTATTTCAAAAATAAGGTCTTCCTTTTATTTGATGGCAGTATTTCCAATTCTTCCCTGTATTTTGCTACAGTTCTTCTGGAAATATTTACCCCATTTTTGTTTAATAATTGTTTTATTTTTTCATCACTTAATGGCTTTGCTTTATCTTCTTTTTTTATTATGTCCTCGATGAATTTTTTTATACTTATTGCAGATGTATCTTCTGTTCCCTGAGTTTCTAAACCTTTTGAAAAGAAATACTTAAATTCAAACATCCCAAAAGGTGTCATCATGTATTTTCCATTTACACCCCTGCTTATAGTAGATTGATGTAAATTTAATTCATCTGCTAATTCTTGCATTTTCATAGGTTTTATGTAGTTTGTGCCTTTTTCAAAAAATTCTTCTTGTCTTTTTAATATGGATTTGGCTATTTTTATTGTCGTCGACTTTCTATTTTCTATGTTTTTTATTAAGTTTAGTGCACTGTCTAGTCTTTCTTTTATAAATTTCTTAGTATCTTCATCAGAATCTTGTTTATTTAACATACTCTGATAAAAAGAATTTATATTTATACTTATATCGTTTTTGTCATTGCTTACAACAATAAAATTTCCATCTACTTTTTTTATTATTACATCTGGCTTTATGTATTGAACTTCATTTGTGTTGTATATCTTTCCTGGTTTTGGTTCTAGGTGTTTTATTATTTTGATGTAATTTATGCATTGCTCTTGACTTATGTTGTATTTTTTGCATATAGATTTTATTTTTTTATTGGCTATATTATTTAAGTCCTCTTTTATGATTTGATCTAGCAAATCATCTTTTATGTTCAAATTTTTAAGCTGTATCGACAAACATTCCTCTAGAGTAGTTCCCCCTACGCCATTTGGTTCAAGTGATTGAACATAGCTTTTGCATGTATAGTAGGTATTTTTGTCGATTTTCAGCCTTTCCATAATTAATTTTTCATCTTGTATATCTAAATATCCATTTTCATCTAAACTATCTATTATATATTCGCAAATCTTTCTTTGTTTTTTGTCAATTCTATAGTATCTAAGTTGATTTTTTAGATAATCATATAAATTCTGTGTTGACCTTACCATATTTTCGAAATCGACTTCATTATCTACGTTATATGCAAATTCATTTTTATCTCTATATGTATATTTCTGCATATTTTTAATGTAGTTTTCCCAATCTATCCTACTATCGTTATCCTTGGTGTCAATCTCCATAATAGGATTTTCTTCAGCCTGCTTTTTTATCTCAGCTTCTAACTCTGCAGTGCTCATATTGAGAATTTTTAAAGATTGAACTAATTTTGTAGTCATTATAAGCTTCTGCGATTGACTCAACTCTAAACCGTAATCGATTTCCATATTCATCCCTCCTTTTCACCTTGTATTTTATTTTACGAGTAATTTTAAAGGATATAAAAAAGTCTTCATTTGAAGATTATTAAATTATTTAGATAAAATTAATTACTTATACTATTATTTTATATTAATTTTTGATGAATTTTAAATTTATGCATAATATAAAGCAAAAAAATAGAAAATACTAAACCTAATTTAATATTTTCTATCCTATAAAAATTCATATTAATGTAAATTCATATAACTATTTAATATCATTTAATAATTCTACTAATTCTTCTTCTGTAAAATGATATTTTTTATTGCAGAAATGACATGTTACTTCTGCTTGTTTATCTTCTTCTATTATAGTTTGAAGCTCTTGTCTTCCTATTGATTGAAGTACTTTTCCAGTTCTTTCTTTTGAACAATTACATTCAAATCCAACCTCACACATATCTAGTATCTTCGGATCTAAGTCCTTAAGCACGATTTCTAGTATATCCTCTGGTTTGTTTCCTGATTTTAATAAAGTAGTCACAGATGGTATATCTTTTATATTTCTCTCTAAAGTAGATATAGTTTCTTCGCTCGCAAATGGCATCAATTGAACTATAAATCCACCAGCTTGTTCAACATCGAATTCTTGACATAGTACATGTTCTTCTGAACCGTCTTCATTAGTCATTACTCTTTCGACTTCTGTATTTCTAGTTAAAACACCTAGTGATACTACTGAAGGAGTTTGTTCTGACAAAGCAAAGTAATGAGTAAAGTCCTCTGCGATTTCTCCACTGACTAATGGATAAGATCCTATATAAGGTTCTTTTAATCCTAAATCCTTTATAACTTGAACATATCCATCTGTACCTACTGCACCTGCTACATTTAATTTGCCATTTGGATAATTTTCTACATTTACATCGGGATTTTGTACATATCCACGTACTATACCCTTTGCATCAGATGTAGCAAGTATAGTACCTATTGGTCCTCCACCTTTTATTATTACTGTCAATTCGTCTTTTTCATTTTTCATCATAAGACCCATCATACTAGTAGCAGTTAAAGTTCTTCCTAATGCTGCTGTTGCTACCTTTGTTGTATTGTGGTTTATTCTAGCTGTCTCTACCATTTCTCTAGTCGTAGCTACATAAGCTCTAACTTCATCGTTGCCGCCTGTAGCTTTTATTACGTAATCTTTCATTAGTATTCCTCCATATTTTATTAAGTCAATTTAAAATTTTACTTTCTACATACAAAAAATATTCTCTCACTGTCATCTTTAGGCTTTTCAAAAGTGAAATCACCGTAAACCTTAACATCAGAAAATCCAGCTTCTTCAAGCATATCGATTATCTCATCTTCAGTATAAGCTCTCTGTAAATGCACTTCTTCATGCTTATCGTATTTACCATTTTCATCAGCTACAAAGAAAGTAAGCTCCATCTCAACTAAATTTTGCTCATCATCGAAATAATTTTGCCACATATAAGATATATTTTCTCGATTTTCTCCATACATATTATCTCCTAATACTGTAGATAACTTGTAAAATGAGCTAATATCAAAAATAAATATACCTTCCTCCTTTAGTAATTCGTGAGTTTTAGAAAATATATTTATTAAATCTTCATCGTAAGTTATATAATTAAATCCATCACATGCGCATAAAACACAGTCTAAATTAGTCACATCAAAATCAAGCTCTGATATATCCTGTTCTAATAAAACTAATTCTATGTTTTCCTTTTCTGCCTTGCTTCTAGCTACGTTTAACATCTCGTCTGAAATATCTATACCTGCTATATCGTAGTTTTTCTTAGCTAGTGGTATTGTTATATTACCAGTTCCACATGCTAATTCCAAGATATTTTTAACTTTTGCATTTTCTTTTTCGATTATTTGCTCTATATAATCTATCCAACCTTCATAATCAACATCGTCCATCAACTCATCATAGACGAACGCGAAATCTCTATACTGATCCATCCTCTGTATCATTCCCCTTATTTTCTTTTTTCATTTTCTTCTTGCGCGCTGTAAGTATACCGCCAATTCTGCCGGCTTCCTTTGCAGTCAAACCTGCCCAGCCCTTTTCGCTTACCTTATCGATTAATCCTAATTCTGATGCTATTTCATATTTCATTATATCATTGTCTGTCAATGGTTTATCTTTCTTGCTGTTATTTTTTCTAGTTTTTTCACATTTATATATAAATTCCTTAGTCAATTCTTTCTTATCCATAAAAATACTCCTTTCATTTTCAAATCTTCACATCTAAATTATTGCCAAATTAATCTATTCTATACACTCATTTACAAAATAATTTTATGAATAAGAAAATACTCCCTTCATAGAAATAAATTACTATAAAAGGAGTATATTTTACCAAGCAGCCACAAATCCATCTGTTCTAGGTTCGCTTGCTCCAACTAGAGTTCCATGCTCGTCTCTCATTATAATTTGTCCACGACCCATACTTGTAGACTCCGGTAGCACTGTTATCTCGTGTCCTCTTCGTACCAATTCTTCTGTAACTGCAAATGGGAATGCTCTTTCAACTTGAATTTTTTTACCGCCTACCCATTGCCATCTAGGTGCATCTAGAGCTTCCTGTGGGTTCATGCCAAAATCGATAGTATTCATCATAACTTGAAGATGTCCCTGTGGTTGCATAAATCCACCCATAACCCCAAATGGACCTACTGGTTTTCCATCTTTAGTTAAAAATCCTGGGATTATTGTGTGGTATGGTTTCTTATTTGCTCCTATGCAATTTTCGCTGTTTTCATCTAGATTAAAGTTGTTTCCCCTATTGTGCAACGCTATTCCTGTACCTGGAACTACTATACCAGATCCAAATCCACAGTAGTTGCTTTGTATGTAGCTGACCATATTTCCCTCGCCATCTGCTGTACAAAGGTATATAGTTCCTCCACAAGATGGATCGCCGTACTCTGGCATTATTGCATCGTGTCCTATTAATTCTCTTCTCTCTTCGGCGTATTCTTTAGACAGCAACTCTTCCTTTGTGACCTTCATATATCTAGGGTCTGATACATATCTTTGACCATCGACAAATGCTAGCTTCATAGCTTCTATTTGTCTATGTATAGTTTCTGCATCATCGTGAGTTTTTACATCTAATCCCTCCATTATGTTAAGAGCCATAAGAGCTACTATTCCATGTCCATTAGGTGGTATTTCATTAATTTCGTAACCCTTGTAACTTGTACTTATAGGCTCTACCCATTCTGCTTTAAATTTAGCTAAATCTTCTTTTCTTATAAGTCCTCCTGTGTTTCTTGAATGCTCATCTATTTTATCTGCCAAAGCCCCTCTATAGAAAGATTCTCCTTTAGTTTGTGCAATTTCTCTAAGTGTCTTCGCATGGTCTTTTAATGTCCAAATTTCACCTGCTGAAGGTGTTCTTCCATTATCAGAAAAAACTCTTTTCCATTCATCAAATAACGGGTCTTCAGTATCTTTAAAAAATTCTTCATACTCATTCTCCCACAATCTAGATATCACAGGAGATACAGGATATCCATTTTCTGCATATTCTATAGCAGACTCAAATAATTCTTCAAACTCTAATTTTCCAAATCTCTTAGATAACTCCACCCATCCAGAAACTGCCCCTGGAACTGTGACTGGAATCCATCCATGAACTGGCATTTCACTATAGCCTTTAGCTTTTATATCCTTAGCATTTGCAAGCTCTGGAGCATGTCCACTGGCATTTAATCCGTATAATTTATCCTTCATCCAAACTAGCGCAAAACAGTCTCCACCTATTCCATTTGAAGTAGGCTCTAAAACAGTCATACAAATAGCCGTAGCAATCGCTGCATCTACTGCATTTCCGCCTTTTTTGATAATATCAAGTCCTGCCTGTGCCGCAAGTGGTTGTGATGTAGACACCATGCCTCGTCTTCCATATACCAAACTTCTTCTTGATGGATAGCTATATTTCAGAGCATCAAATTCAAAACTCATTTTATTTTCCTCCTAATAACCTCTTTTCAATCTCTAATTTATTACAAATACTTCCAAGAAATATTCTCCCTATAATTTATTATAGTCATAAATTTGGATAAATTCCTTATCTTCCCACCAAAAAAATGCTACAACAGATAATTATTATCTATCGTAGAATTTACTTATACCTTATTGTAAATTTTCATATTCTAAAATCAAATAAGCATTTGCTCTTTCATACTTATTAAGCATAGTTTCATCCACGAAATCCTCTGGATCTATAGTTCCTCTATACCAAGAGCATCCATTGAAGTAATTTTGCAATTCTTGGTCGTCAAATCTACGTCCATTTCTAGCATATATTTCATTACGGGCAAGTCTAAGCTCTTTATCTGATAATTTTTCTAAGTCAGAAATAGTCAAATATCTGCTGTCACTATCTGCAAATATATACCCATCTTGGTTGTATTTCGCTGAACCGTTCTTAGCTTCTAGAAGCTCTTCTGGTGTATAAGAATACGTGTTGCGAGTCATCATTTTTTCTGACATATATCTTATGTATAGATTTCTGATTACACTTTCTTTAGATTTTTCGCTTGTTGTGTACTCTAATAAATATTGAGATTTTTGTTCTTTAAATATGCTGTCGTAAACACCTGCCATATAGCTTGCATCTGTGATATTTTTGTAAAAACCTCCAGTAGAATTAGCTATATCACTCAATATTGATGTATTAAGCGAGCTACCTATACCGATTATGTATATAGGAACTTTATATCTTTGAGCTAAATCCTTCACAGCTTGGTAAGAAACTCTACTCACATTATCTTGTCCATCTGTGAACGCTATAACACATTTCGCACCGTCTGTAGAGACGATTTGGTTTACAGATGCATATAATGCATCGTATAGAGATGTCATGTTACCCATTTGAAGGTTGTTTATCTTGTTTATTAATTGTGATTTATCGTCTGTAAAATAGAGATTTCTAGTTACATTATCAGCAAAACTCAAAAGTCCTGCCTTATCGCCTACATTAAATTGAATTTGATTTACTAGGCTGATCATCGCTTGCTTTGATATAGACATATTAGTCCCTTGATAAGTTCCTACATTCATACTATCGCTGACATCTGCAACTATATCTATAGTTAAATTTTCTTCTTGGTCTAATTGGACTGCTTTTTCTATCTTTGTTTCTTTGAAACCTGATGATTCCATGTTTTCACTTAGATAAAAATCTTCGTACTCAAGGTTATCTATACTTTCTCCTGTAGTCAAATCTTTTATGCTGACATATAGCTTTACAGTAGGATATTCAGATACATCCACTTGAGACACCTCTAAGCTGTAGTTATTTGATTGACCTAATGCATCTAAAAACGCTTCATATTTTTGATATACACTTTCTCCATCTTTATATCTTTCTTCTGATGTAGCCTTTTCTATTTCGCTTTTATAATTTTCAATAGTAGATTTTTCTGCTTCAAGTACATCTACCTGTTTTTGCTTTTGATTCATTTCATCTTGTTTCTTGTTTAAATAACTTACACTATAACTTTTACTCGCTTCAAGTAGTGAATCCAAAGATTCCATCGCTTTATCACATTTAGATGAATTTTTAGAATCTATATTGCTTTTTAAATCTGACATATATTTGTTGTAAGAATCTTGATTTTTATCACTTAGTATAATTTGTTTAAATTTTTCTTCATACTCATTATAAGCATCTTCGTATTTACTCATTGAGCTACACCCAACTAAAGCAACAATTAAAGTAGTTAAAATACACATTAAAAAGATCGATTTTGTTTTTTTCATATATTCCTCCAATAAATCTGGTTATTTTCCATCAAAATAAGTTTGTGTAGCTTCGGCGATTGCTTTCATCATTTTTTCTTGATAAGATTTTTGTGCCATTTTTTCATCCTCTTCTGGATTAGACATAAATCCCATTTCAACTAACACAGCCGGAACCTCTGACCAGTTAAATCCAGTCAAATCGCTTCTTTCATAAATATTGTTTACCTTAAATCCAGCCTCCTTCATATCAGAAAACATGATTTGAGCACATTTATTGCTTTCCTTGTAAATCTTTGATGTATACTTTCCATTGCTCGCCGGAATATGAAGCGATGCCCCAGTTACAGATGAATCATCAGAACCATCGGCGTGAATTCTAATAACTAAATTTGCATTGTTTTCATTTGCAAAAATTGCTCTCTCTGAATTAGTAATATTTACATCATTAGTCTCTCTAGTCATTATAACTTTAAATCCCATATCCTCTAGATACTTTTTCAAAATCTTAGATGCCTGCAGATTCAACTCGTATTCTGGAATATTTGTAGAAACTCCCTGCGTTCCCCAAGACACCTTGAACTTAGTCTCTGATGAACCTGGACCAACAGGCTCTTCACTCATATCCCCTTTAGTTTGGTGACCTGGATCTATGCAGATTATGTACTGTTGATTTTTATTTTCTTGCTTTTCTTCTTCCTTTATTTCACCCTCTTTTTTATTTTTATCCTGTTGTGATTTGTCTTGATTAGCCTTTTCTGAAGATTTTTCAGAATCCTGTTGAGATGTGTCAATTGCTGTAGATGTATTTTCTGAGCTAGATATATTTGATTTGCCACATCCAAAGCTCACAAGCGAGACAATTAGTAAAACTAATAGTAATGATAATTTTTTTCTCATTTTACACTCCTTATTTTCATAAAATTTTACCCTGTTAAATATAATTATAAATGCTAAAAATAGTTAAATCAATTTTATTTTATTATCTTCACATATTTCTATTTCAAATGCCTTTTCACCTTTATCAATAGTTTAAAGTCTTAAATAAAAAATTATATATAAAAATATTTATATATAAAAACATTGAATATTTTTTTATATAATGATATATTATAAATATAAAGATAGTAATATCTTTCGTGAATAAGGCACGTAAAAGCTGGGCTTGATGTGGAAAAGGGTAAACCTCCACAACGTAATAGTTGTCAAGATGGGCAACCAGCCTCGAAGCAAGGATAATGCTTGACCTATATAGCGGGTATTAGAAATGCTATAACATAATAGCTATCAAGATGGGTAGCCAGCCTGGCAGCCAGGAGAAAACCTTATATTTTTTTATATTAATTAGTTCGCTTAGGCGAGCTATTTTTTATTTATGGAGGATAATTAATGTCGTTGTCAAGTCAATTACTAACATTAACACAAAATATAATTTTAGCCGCTGCTGAATATAAAGAACATGTTGTAGGTAAAAGCTTTTTATATGAATGCCAAAGATGGAACACTTAGAAAAGAACAAATTTATGCAGATGCTAGACATCCATTAAAAACTGCAAAAGATAAAAATATAGATGAAAGCCAAAAGGATATAACTAGATTTATATTCAGTAAAAATGACATTTTAGGTAAATACGATACTATTTGTTTTACTGATGGATCAAATATTTTAGAACTTTCAGAAGATATATTAGATATGCTAGATAAATCTTTATTGGATAAATCAGAAGTAGCTGCAACAAAAGAATAATTAAAATGTCAACCAATGTCAACCGAATTCAAAAAATTTATTCAACGGTTGACAAATGGTTGACAAAACACTAATTTCAATCAATTTCTATTAAATTATAAACTCTTTTTAGAATTACTCTAAAATCTTAAAAGCATTGAAATCACTATTATTTCATAGCTTCTTCAACTGCAACAGCAACAGCAACTGTAGCACCAACCATTGGGTTGTTACCCATTCCTATAAGTCCCATCATTTCAACGTGAGCTGGAACTGATGAAGAACCTGCGAATTGTGCATCTGAGTGCATTCTTCCCATAGTATCTGTCATACCATAAGAAGCTGGTCCTGCTGCCATGTTATCTGGATGAAGTGTTCTACCAGTACCACCACCAGAAGCAACTGAGAAGTATTTTTTACCTTGTTCGATACATTCTTTTTTGTATGTACCTGCAACTGGGTGTTGGAATCTAGTTGGGTTAGTTGAGTTTCCTGTTATAGAAACATCTACACCTTCCATATGCATTATAGCAACACCTTCTCTAACATCGTCGCATCCGTAGCATCTAACTTTAGCTCTGTCTCCTTTAGAGAATGGAGTTTCTTTAACTACTGTTAATTCACTTGTGAAGTAATCAAATTTAGTTTGAACATAAGTGAATCCGTTTATTCTAGATATTATGTAAGCTGCGTCTTTTCCAAGACCGTTTAATATAACTCTTAAAGGTTGTTTTCTTACTTTGTTAGCTTTTTCAGCTATTTTTATAGCACCTTCTGCAGCAGCGAAAGATTCGTGTCCTGCTAAGAATGCGAAACATTGAGTATCTTCTTCTAGTAACATTGAACCTAAGTTACCATGTCCTAAACCAACTTTTCTGTTGTCAGCAACTGATCCTGGTATACAGAAAGCTTGTAACCCTTCACCTATTGCTTTAGCTGCATCTGCTGCTCTTGTACATCCTTTTTTGATTGCTATAGCTGCACCTAAGATATAAGCCCAACATGCATTTTCAAATGCTATAGCTTGAGTGTCTTTTACTATTTGATATGGATCAAAACCTTTTGATTGACATAATTCTCTACATTCTTCTAATGATTTAAATCCGTATTTTTCTAATACTACTTCTATTTGAGCGATTCTTCTTTCGTAACTTTCAAATAACGCCATTATTTCATCCCCCTTCTATTATTCATGTCTTGGATTTACAAATTTAACTCCATCTGCAAATCTTCCGTATGATGATTTAGCTTTTGCTAAAGCTTCGTTAGCGTCCATACCATCGCTGATCATTTCCATCATCTTGCCAAGGTGAACGAATTCATAACCTATTATTTCACTATTTTCATCTAATGCTAATCTAGTAACATAACCTTCTGCCATTTCTAAGTATCTTGGTCCTTTAGCTAAAGTTCCGTACATAGTCCCAACTTGAGATCTTAATCCTTTACCTAAATCTTCAAGACCTGCTCCTATTGGAAGTCCTCCTTCAGAGAAAGCAGTTTGACTTCTTCCGTAAACTATTTGTAAGAAGATTTCTCTCATAGCTGTGTTTATAGCATCACAAACTAAGTCAGTATTTAATGCTTCTAATATAGTTTTTCCTGGAAGTATTTCAGATGCCATTGCAGCTGAGTGAGTCATTCCTGAACATCCTATAGTTTCTACTAATGCTTCTTGTATTATTCCGTCCTTAACATTTAAAGTTAATTTACATCCTCCTTGTTGAGGTGCACACCATCCTATACCGTGAGTTAAACCTGATATGTCGCTGATTTCTTTTGCTTGTACCCATTTTCCTTCTTCTGGAATTGGAGCTGGACCATGATTAGGTCCTTTAGTTATAGGGCACATATTATTTACTTCTGCTGAATATATCATAAAATAATTCCCTCCTTAAAATATCTTCGTCTATTCTATTATAAATAAATTTCCACTTTTTTCAAATACTTATTTTTGTGGACTAAACCTTTCAAAAAAGGAATTACTACATACTATTTAATAGATTAATGTATGCTATAAAGGTATGTACAAGTTTTTTCGACAAATTAGTCTATTATATTGAGGTGTATTGATATATTTTTATTTTTATGAAAAACGTATGCCCGACATTTATTAATGCACTACATATTTGTATTGTTGTCAATATAAAAAAATTTTTTTCTCAAAATTTTTTTATTATTTTTTATTAATTTTATATTTTTTATGAGAGATAGCTTTTATTTCAATATTTAAACCGGTATTTTCTTAATTTGGATTCGATTTGTTTTAATATTAATTTTGTAGATTTTCATAAAATTTGTTTGAAAAAAATAAAAACCTATTAAAATCATGTAATTAGATATTAATAGATTTTTAGGTATTTTTCTACATCTCATGTTACTGTTAAATAGAAAGACGGTACTAGAGATACAGACTTTATACCTATGCTTCAATACATCCCATGTTACTGTTCAATAGTAGAAAATTAGTTAATGAATGTGTTAAATTCAAGCTTCAATACATCCCATGTGACTGTTCAATACTAACAACCATCCCATTCCTACCTATATAATATCACCACAAACACTCAAATTTCAACATTCACAATAAATTTTACCAACCGAAATTAAAAATTTTAAGCTTATACTCAAAAATCACCAAACTCTTTGGCATCACTACATCCTACAAACCTCAACCCCAAAATCGGTTGGTAATCAAAAAATCACAATCCTATTTCAAAAATCCTTTAATCTATTCCACAGATCCCTTAAACTTAAGCATCTTCACATAAGTCTTAATAGCATCTAACATAATATCCTCATTAAAATCAAACTTCAAGCTATGAAGCCCATTTACAAAGCCCTTTTCCTCATTACGAGCACCTTGCATGAAGAATAATCCTGGAACTTCCCTTTGATAATAAGAGAAATCCTCTGATATCATAAGAGGCTCAGTCTTAACGAATTTTTCCCTGCCAACTGCTTCGACAAATTCGTTGTATAGATTTTCATCGTTATTTACAGCATAAAATCCATCCTCAATATGCACATTGACCTTGCAATTATAAGCAACCTCAAACCCCTTAGCTAATTCCAATAATCTCTTTTTCATTGTATCGTAAATATCAGGATTAAAGCATCTCATAGTTCCTTCTAATCTGACATTTTCGGCGATTATATTTCTAACAGAGCCTGCTGTCATCTTACCAAAAGTGATTACTGCACCCTCCATTGGATTTAAGTTTCTAGATACTATACTTTGAACTGCTGACACAAAGCTAGCCCCTATCATTATGCCATCTACTGTGTTTTGTGGGATTGCCCCATGTCCACCTTTTCCTATGATATCTACGTCTATTTCACCGTTTTGAGCCATTAAATACCCAGCCTTACATCCTATATATCCTTCTGGAAAATCTGGATGAATATGAAGTCCATAAACTTCATCGACGTTGTATTTTTTAAATACACCTGCTTTCATAAGACGTTCTGCTCCACCAGTGTCTTCTTCTGCTGGTTGGAACACAAACACTATGTTATCGTTTAAACAATCCTTGTTGTCGTTTATATATTCTAAAAATCCTAATAATATACTTATATGTCCATCGTGACCGCATAGATGTTGTGGTCCATCATCAGTTGGAAGTGCATCTATGTCAGATCTAAATGCTATAGTTTTCTTAGGATTTTTACCCTTGATTATACCCACTGTAGCTGTTTCTAATGGTGTTTCGTATTCTATTCCCAATTTATCTAAATAATCTCTTATGTACTTCGCTGTTTTAAATTCCTCATGTGAAAGCTCAGCTATTTTATGTAAATTGGTTCTATGTTGTTTTACAATTTGATCTATATACGCTATATCTTTCATCAAATTCTCCTCCCAAATATCAATATACTAATTATTTTTCTAAATTTTTTAATAATTTTATTATATATGTTTTGACTAGATTGTCCAATTTTTTTACAAAAAAAGCCGCTACAAATACGACCTAGCGTAAATGTAACAGCTTTTGTTTATTTCGATATTAATTTTTTATTAGTAAATTATTAATCGTCAAATTCTCCACTTTCTTCGTATAATAAAGCGATTCCACCTTTTGCAGTTTCTTTGTATTTTTCCATCATATCTCTACCAGTTTCATCCATTATTTTGACGATTTGGTCAAATTTA
>NZ_JALEXO010000196.1 GCF_022780145.1 Intestinibacter sp. | reverse complement strand
TTGTTCCTTTTGCTAAGTAACCTATTTTAGCGTAATCTGTACCTGCTCCTTTTCTTACATTTAAATTAGCAGTTGTTACTCCTGTTGCTATTACTTCGCTAGCTTGTCCATCTAATTTTACATATGTTCCTGATACATATCCATATGAACCATTGTATTTTATTTTATACCAACCATTTGATAATTTTTCTACTATTTCTACTTTTGTTCCTTTTGCTAAAGTTCCTATCTTAGAATAACTTGTATCTGCTCCTTTTCTTACATTTAAGCTTGCAGTTGTTACTCCTGTTGCTACTACTTTTACTTCTTCAGAGCCATCTAATTTAACATACTTACCTGATACATATCCATATGCTCCGTTGTATTTTATTTTATACCAACCATTTGATAATTTTTCTACTATTTCTACCTTTGTTCCTTTTGTCAATGTACCTATTCTAGCGTATTCTGTTGATGCTCCTTTTCTTACATTTAGATCACCTGTTGTGACTCCTGTTGCTATTACTTTTACTTCTTCAGAGCTATCTAGTTTCACATATTTTCCTGTTACATATCCGTATGAACCATTATTTTTTATTTTATACCAGCCATTTGAGCATTTTTCTACTATTTCTACTTTTGTTCCTTTTGCTAAGTAATCTATTTGAGCATAACCTGTTCCTGCACCATTTCTTACCTTTAGAGTAGATGTTGTCACTCCTGTTGCTATTACTGGTAGTTCTTCTGTAGTGTCTAATTTAACATATTTTCCTGATACATATCCGTATGAACCGTTATTTTTTATTTTATACCAGCCATTTGAGCATTTTTCTACTATTTCTACTTTTGTTCCTTTTGCTAAATAATCTATTTGAGTGTATGTTGTACCTGCACCATCTCTTACCTTTAATGTAGATGTTGTTACCCCTGTTGCTATTACTGGTAATTCTGGTTCTGGTGTATCATTTATAGCCTTAAATGGTATTTTATTGTTATTTGCATAAGTTTGTGCATATGAACCTTTTTCACCATAAATTGTAACTGTTTTTGTACATTCTTCAAATATACCATCACCTATTTTAGTAACTGATTTTGGTATTGTAACTTTTACTAAATTTTCACATTCAGCAAACGCATTATCACCTATAGTAGTAATAGTATCTGGTACTGTAAATTCAGTAAATCCTGTTCCTCCAAAAGCGCCTGCTTCTATTTCTGTAACACTTTTTGGTATATCTATTTTTTCTAAAGATTCACAATACATAAATGTACCTTCTGGTATTTTATTTATAGTATTTGGTAAAGTTACCTCTTTTAGAGATTCATTCATAGCTAAGACACCTATACCTAATTCAACTACATTATTAGGTATAACTATAGCTTCTAAACTGCTATTTGCACCAAATGCTACAGCATCTATAGTTGTAACTGTACTTGGTATATTTACTTTTTTTAATCCTTCACAGTTAGCAAAAGCTGCTTCCCCTATAACTTTTACTCCTTCTGGTATTGTAATGCTTTCAGTAACCTCTAACATAGAAAATGCATAATCGTAAATCATTGTAACTGGATACCCACCAAGAGTATTTGGAACAACTACATCTTTATCTCCAATAGGATTGTAATCTTCATCTACGTCATAATATCCAGTTATTACTGCTTCATTTCTATCGTTTACTATATAATAGAAACCATTTTCTTCAAGATCATCTTGTTCACTTTCTAAATATTCATCTTCATCAAATCCCCAATCGATATTTAAAGAATAATCTTCTTCATCATTATCCATTACTTGTGAATTCGATAATGCTCTCGAAATAGCTGGATTTTTATCTTGTTTTTCCATAGCATAAGAGCTTCCTGAGCTAAAACCAAAAGAAAGTAATAAGCCTAATACTGTTAAAAAACATGCAGATTTTCTAAATTGTTTTACCATAAAATAAACTCCCCCTTTTGTATAAGTACCTATTTCTGATATAGCCGATACTATTTAACTATATACTACAAATGTAGTATATAGTTAAATAGTATCTTAATAAAAACATAAAGTCAACATAAACATCAATAAATATACTACTTCATTTATTATAATTACTTTTATAATATCATAGATGAATACATTTTCCTAATATTTTCTATTTCCCCTTTCATATATATAGACTATATTTTTTCTAAAAAATCGCCACTTTTTTTATTTTTTTCAAAAAAAGATGGACTGCCGATAAAGAAATCCATCTTATATATAAATTATTATCTAAATCCTATTTGAAGTAATTTAAACCGCTTTCAAATATTTTTTGATCTTTTTCGCCATGTATATTCTTAAGTGTGTATTTACAAATTATTTCAGAG
>NZ_JALEXO010000331.1 GCF_022780145.1 Intestinibacter sp. | reverse complement strand
AACAAGAAAAACAACAAAAAGAATTAGAACAAGACTAATATTTAAAAGTTGGGAAGATGATTTAATAAATTACAATTAATAAGGAGAAAAACATGTTAAAAGGTAAAACTGTTGTAATAGGAGTAAGTGGCGGAATTGCAGTGTACAAGGTCTGTGATGTTGTAAGTAGACTTAAAAAATTAAATGCCGACGTACATGTTATTATGACAAAGAGTGCATGTGAATTTGTAGGACCACTTACATTTCAAACATTGAGCCAAAATTACGTAGTAAGTGATATGTTTGAAGATCCAAAGACATGGGAGGTTGAGCATATAGAGCTTGCCAAAAAAGCCGATTTATTTTTAGTTGCTCCAGCGACTGCTAATGTTATAGGAAAAATAGCAAATGGTATTTGCGATGATATGCTTACAACTACAATTGCAGCTACAAAGGCTAAAGTACTCATAGCACCAGCTATGAATACTAATATGTATGAAAATCCAATCGTTCAAAAAAATATATCTACACTTAAAGAATACGGATATAAATTTATAGAACCAGAAAGTGGAAGATTAGCTTGCGGGGATATAGGAAGTGGAAAGCTAGCATCTCCAGAGGTAATAGTTGAAAACGTAGAAGCTTTATTAAATTATGAACAGGATTTAGTAGGTAGAAAGATAATAATAACAGCAGGACCTACAATAGAAAGCTTAGACCCTGTTAGATATTTGACTAATCGCTCAAGCGGTAAGATGGGCTATGCTATAGCTAAGGTTGCAGCAGCTAGAGGAGCTGAGGTAACTTTAGTATCAGGCAAGACGAATTTAAAGCCAGCATCTAATATAAAGAAGGTTATAAACATCACGTCAGCAGAGGATATGTATCAGGCGGTTATTTCTAACCTAGACGAAAATGATGTAGTAATAAAAAGCGCTGCAGTTGCTGATTACAAGCCAAAGGAATACAGCGACAAGAAAATCAAGAAAAAAGATGGAGATTTAGTTATAGAATTAGATAGAAATAAGGATATTGCATATGAAATTGGTAAAATTAAAAAAGACAAGATATTAGTTGGCTTTGCAGCTGAGACTAACGACTTGATAGAAAATGCAAAGGGCAAAATTGCAAAGAAAAATATGGATTTCATAGTTGCAAATAACTTAAAAGAAAGCGGTGCAGGCTTTGGTACTGATACAAATGTAGTCAGCATCATAGAGAAGGATGGAAATATGACAAAATACCCTATGATGACTAAGGAAGAAGTTGCATCTGTGATTTTAGATAAGATTAAATCTTTATTGGACAATAAATAAACTCGAGGGGAAATCATATGATTTCCTCTTTTAGTAATGAAAACAAATGAAAGGAGTGCGAGGATGGATAAGTATGCAAAGGTTGTAGTCAAAAATAACAGTCAATATACAGATAATTTATTTACATATCAGATACCTGAGTTTTTATTAGACGAAATAAGCCTTGGACATAGAGTTCTTGTACCCTTTGGAAAAGGAAATAAGCCAATAGAGGCATATGTTTTTAAAATAACCGATAATAACGACGAAAATATCGAGACTAAGTGTATTTACGATGTGCTAGATGAAAAGCCTATTTTAAAGAGAGAGGATTTAGAATTAATCCACTGGATGAAAAACAGATATTTATGTACTTATATGGATTGTATAAATTTAATTATACCCAAGGGATATAAGCTCAATAACTACAAGGTCATTACAATAAGTCAATCGCTTAAGGATATAGAGCCGTATGAGTTATACGATTTAAGTGAGAAGCTAAGTGATAGTAAAAAATTTGTATTTCAAAAGGTGCTAGACAATAAGGGCAAGATGAAATTAGAAAAATTGATAGATGAAAAAGTAGATGATCTAGCGGATAATTATCAAAGACAGGATAAAAAATCATTAAAAAATCAAGTTACAAATAGTATGAATAGCTTGCTCTATAAGATGAAGGAAGAATCTTTGGTAGATTTAAAATGGGAATACAAGAGCATAAAAAATGAAATAAAAATATGTTATGTCTCTTTAAAAATGGATTATATAGATTTAATGCTCTATATAAAGGAACGAAAAATACGATTAGGCGACAAGCAAAGACAGGTTATAGAATTTCTAAAAAACAACCAAGAAGCAGAGATAAACGATTTGATGGATTTATTAAATGTATCTAAAGCGAGTATTAAATCCCTAGAGCAAAAGAATTTAATAAACTTTAAATATGAGGATTTTTACAGAAAAACAGAATCTAATTTCAACTACAAAAATAAAGAAGTAGTTTTAAATGAAGAACAAAACCAAGCTATAGAAAAGATCACAAGCGAGATGTTTGATGAAAATAAAAAGCCGTATATGCTTCACGGTGTTACAGGAAGTGGTAAAACCGAGGTCTATATGGAGGTAATAGATTACGCTTTAAAGCAAGGTCTTGACAGTATAGTTTTAGTTCCGGAGATATCTCTGACTCCACAGACAATAGCTAGGTTTAAAAATAGGTTTAAGGATATAGTCGGAGTTTTCCACAGTAAACTATCTGAGGGAGAGAGACACGATGTATTTAGAGAGATAAAAAAAGGAAATATAAGAATACTTATAGGAGCTAGATCAGCTATATTCGCACCTTTTAACAGCTTAGGTGTAGTTATAGTAGACGAGTTTCACGAGAACTCTTATAAATCCGAGAGCAATCCGAAGTTTTCTACCTTAGAAGTCGGGAGATATTTAGTAAATAAGAGGAATATAACTCTCGTTATGGGATCTGCAACACCTTCAGTAGAGGAATACTACAGAGCACAAAATGGCGAATACGAACTTATCGAGCTTACAAAAAGGGCAAACGACAAGCCTCTTCCTAAAATAGAGGTAGTCGATATGAAGGACGAGCTTAAATGTGGCAATAGGAGTTTTTTGAGCAATAAATTGAGACTTCAGATAGCAGAAGAGATAAAAAATAAAAATCAAGTTATTCTATTTTTAAATAGAAGAGGATATTCGAGCTTTGTTTCGTGTAGAGAATGTGGATATGTCTTTAAATGCAAAAACTGCGATATATCGCTGACTTATCATAAGAGCCAAAATATAGCAAAATGTCACTACTGCGGATATGAAGCTCATATTCCTAAAACCTGTCCAGAATGTGGAAGTAAATACGTAAAAGAATTTGGACTTGGAACAGAAAAAATCGAAGAAGAAATAAAAAATACATTTGATGGAGTTAGAGTTTTGAGACTCGATAAAGACACCACTTCAAAGAAAAACGACCTCGAAAATATTTTAAATAAATTTCAAAATAGAGAGGCTGATATACTTATAGGAACTCAGATGATAAGTAAAGGTCTCGATTTTAATCACGTTACATTAGTTGGAATACTGTCAGCTGATATGATGCTTAATTTTCCTGATTTTAAGAGCTTTGAAAATACTTTTCAACTCGTGACACAAGTTTCTGGTAGAGCGGGAAGGTCTGAAAAGGAGGGAAAAGTAATACTTCAGACCTACAGCACAGAAAACAGCGTGATAAAGCGAATAGTGGACTATGATTTCAAAGGATTTTACGAGGATGAGATAAAAATTAGAAAGATGTTTAACTACACACCTTTTAACAATATGCTAAGCGTAGTAGTAAGCGGCAAAAAGGAGCTTCAGGTTAAGAAAAATATTTTTAATTTCTACAATACACTTGTATATTTATTAAAGGAGCGCGGCATAAATGATTTTAATTTTATCTTAGGACCTAACCCATGTTCGATTTCGAGAATAAACTCTAATTATAGATGGCAAATATTATTTAAAGATGATAATATTGAAATAAATTTATTAAAGGGTATAATAAAATATATATGTATAACAAAAAGAGATATTGTATTTGAAAGAGAAGTTAACATATCAATAGATATTAATCCAAATAGTATTCTATAACAAATAGGAAATTTAAGATTTAGGAGGAAATTAAAATGGCGTTAAGACAAATAGTGGAAATAGGAGAACCAGTTTTAAGAAAGAAATCTAAAGTAGTTACAGAAGTAAACGATAAAATAAGACAATTACTAGACGATATGGCAGATACTATGTACCATGCTGACGGTGTTGGACTTGCAGCTCCACAAGTTGGGATTCTTAAAAGAATGGTTGTAATCGATATCGGAGAAGGGCTTATAGAACTTATAAATCCAGAAATAATAGAAACAGAAGGTGAATATCTAGATACAGAAGGATGTTTAAGTGTTCCAGGAGAAAGTGGAGAAGTTTTAAGACCATATAGAGTAAAGGTCAAAGCTCAAGACAGAAATGGTCAATGGTTTGAAATAGAAGGTGAAGAATTACTAGCAAGAGCTTTCTGCCATGAAATAGATCACCTAGACGGAATATTATATGTAGACAAAGTTGTAAAATAGGAGTTGATTTGTTTGAAAATATTATTTATGGGGACACCAGATATCGCAAGTGGGTGTCTTGAAAAGCTTATAGAGAAAAAATACGATGTAATAGGAGTTGTTACACAACCAGATAAACAAGTTGGTAGAGGTAAAAAAATAGTTTTTTCTCCTGTTAAACAGGTAGCTATAGAAAATAATTTACCAGTGTATCAACCTATTAGAGCAAAGGAAGAATCATTTGTAAATGAAATAAAGAATTTAAATCCAGATGTTATAGTAGTAGTAGCATACGGACAGCTTTTATCTAAGGAATTTTTAGATATACCAAAATATGGATGTATAAATGTACACGTGTCACTGCTTCCAAAATACAGGGGAGCGGCTCCAATTAACTGGGTAATAATAAACGGTGAACAAAAAACAGGAGTTTCAACTATGTTTATGGATGAAGGCCTAGATTCAGGAGATGTAATTTTACAAAGTGAATTCAAGTTAGACGATGAAATCACAGCAGGAGAGCTTCACGATAAGATGACAGTAGAGGGAAGCGAATTACTTTGCGAGACTTTAGATTTAATAAAGGAAGGTAAAGCACCTAGAACTCCTCAAAATCACGACGAGTTTACCTATGCACCTATAATGGACAAAAATTTAGGTCATGTTGATTTTTCAAAAACTGCTAGAGAAATACATAATCTAGTAAGAGGAGTAAATCCATGGCCAAGTGCATATACTACTTATATGGATAAAAAAATGAAGGTTTGGAAAACTAAAGTACTAGATGAAAAAAGTACAAAAAAACCTGGTACTATAATTAAAGTAGACAAAGAAGGTATAAGAGTAAGCACTAAGGACAAAGTCATCTTAATAACAGAAATACAAATGCCAAACAAAAAGAGAATGGAAGTCAAAGAATTTATAAAAGGAAATTCCTTAGAAGAAGGAACTGTACTTCAATAATAAATATTATGATGTATAGAAAAATAGGAGGACGTAATTATGTACTATAGATATGATCCAACATATATAATATTAATTCCAGCTATAATACTTACTATGTACGCTCAATTTAAAGTAAGCTCAACTACAAATAAGTATTTTAGAGTTCGCACACAAAGAGGATATACAGGCGAACAAACAGCAAGAGAAATTTTAAATGCAAATGGAATTTACGACGTGAGAATTGAAATGATAAGTGGAACTCTAAGCGACCACTACGATCCTAGAAGTAGAGTTTTGAGATTATCACAGGATGTATATAGGGGTACGTCTATAACTTCTGTCGCAGTAGCAGCACACGAATGTGGTCATGCTATCCAACACGCGAGAGGATATGCGCCGCTTACTATAAGAGGGGCTATAGTTCCTGTTGTTAATTTTGCTTCAAGTGCATCTTGGATTTTAATATTTTTAGGCTTATTTATGTCGTCTTTTAATTTTCTACTTAAAATAGGTATACTTCTATTTGCAGCTACAGTAGTATTTCAATTGATTACTTTACCAGTTGAATTTAATGCTTCTAGTAGAGCTTTAGCTCAGATTGAAAGCTTAGGCATAGTAAGTCATGACGAAAGAAGAGAAAGTAAAAAAGTACTTAAGGCAGCAGCTCTAACTTATGTTGCAGCAGCAGCTACAGCAGTACTTCAATTATTACGATTAATTACAATTGCTGGCAGAAGAGATGATTAGGCAAAAAATATGGTAATATAATAAGGGAATGTTATAAAGCTAGATTTAACAGATATAAATTTGCTCTGTGACACGCCCTTAATTTGATTAAGGAGAAATTTTTTATGAAAGCAAGAAATTTAGCTTATAAAGTTTTATTTGATATAGAGAAAAATCAAAACTACTCAAATATGGCTATAAATAAGCATTTTAAAGATTGTGATCTAGACAGCAGAGATAGAGGCTTTGCTACAGAGATTGTATATGGTGTGGTAGAAAACAAAATTTACCTAGATTATATAATAGATAAATTATCAAAAATAAAGACTAACAAATTAAATTTAAAAGTAAAAATACTTCTTAGAATGGGTATATATCAAATTTTATTTTTAAATAGTGTCTCAGATTATGCAGCAGTCAATGAGA
>NZ_JALEXO010000089.1 GCF_022780145.1 Intestinibacter sp. | reverse complement strand
TTTCTGAATATTCTGAAATTATATGAGACAATACTAAAATTCTTTTTGAGAGCAACTATATATTTTTTATGTTGCTTTTATCTATTTTAGTTTTTTATAGCATATTGGAAACTATATAATTATAATTTCCAATATGCTTTTATAAGCTTTTACTATTTTCTATGTAAATTATCTATTTTAAGAATGACATCATGCTTCTTAATTGTCTACCTGTTTCAGATATTTGAGCACTGTATTGTTCTTCTCTCATAGCATGGAATTTCTTGCATCCAGTTTCACATTCTTCTATGAATTCTTTAGCGAATTTACCGCTTTGTATATCAGCTAATACTTCTTTCATAGCTTTCTTAGATTCTTCCCCTATAACTCTCTTACCTGATACATATCCACCGTATTCAGCAGTTTCACTTACTGAGTAGTTCATTGCTTCAAGTCCACCGTTGTACATTAAGTCAACTATTAATTTCATTTCATGTAAGCATTCGAAGTAAGCTATTTCTGGTTGGTATCCAGCATCTACTAATGTTTGGAATCCAGCTTTTATTAATTCTTCACATCCACCACAAAGAACAGCTTGTTCACCGAATAAGTCAGTTTCAGTTTCTTCTTTGAAAGTAGTTTCTAGTACACCAGCTCTAGTTCCACCTATACCTTTAGCATAAGCTAAAACTGTTTCTTCAGCTTTACCAGTGTAGTTTTGATATACTGCGAATAAATCTGGAACACCGCTTCCTTCTTTGAATACGCTTCTTACTAAGTGACCTGGTCCTTTAGGAGCAACCATTATAACGTCTACATATTCTGGTGGAGTTATATATCCAAAATGTATATTAAATCCATGAGCAAATGCTAATGTTTGTCCTTCTTTAAGATTATCTTTTATACTTTCAGCGTATACTATTCTTTGAACTTCATCTGGTAATAGACACATTACTATGTCACTTGCTTTAGTAGCATCTGCTACACTTACTACTTCAAATCCATCTTCTTTAGCTCTTACTGCTGATTTTGATCCTTCATGTAAACCAACTATTACGTCTACACCACTATCTCTTAAGTTTTGTGCATGTGCATGGCCTTGACTACCATATCCTAATATTGCTACTTTTTTCCCTTTTAAAGCATCCATGCTTACATCTTTGTCATAAAACATTCTCATTTCTGAAAATCCCCCTTGTTATTTATATATATTAATTATTTTTATTGATAAATCTATAAAAATAGAATATCCAAATCAGTTACCTAAAAATTATTAATTATTTACCATTTAATTTAACATATTATAAGTATAAGATATTATATATCAATTTTATATATTTTTCAAACAATTTTTTAAATTTTTATTATTTTTTGTATTTTATTTTTGTTAATATTTTGACTATTTTATATTTTTAGATTATTCAAATTATTATTGAACTTGTAAATCTGTAACATCATATAATTTTCTCATGTGATTTACTACTTCTTGTAAAGATGTTTCATCTTCATTTATTGTAAGGTACATTCCTGAATTTTCACTATTCATGCTTATTGCTTCTACTGATAACTCTTTTCTTCTTAATGTCATGGCTACTCTTAAAAATGAATCCATACCTTGATTTAATTTTGCATATACATTTCTCTTCATAATATTTACCCCCTATAAATTCCTTTGAAATTAGTTAAATTTTTAATTGGTTTCAAATTGTGTGCTTATAGGAAATTTTGCAATAAAAAAAACCTTCTTCCTATATAAGCAACACTTTATCACTCATAAGGACGAAAGTTATATTCCGCGGTACCACCTTATTTATAGCCATATAATAAATGACTATCCCTCATTTTTTCTAGTCAGAGCTAATCTTAACTATAGCTATGTAACGTTAGCGAACGTCCATATTTAATAAGTCACCCGTTCAATATGGAAGCTAGGAGTGATCATTATATGTTCAAATTAACATCGGCTCTCAGCACCACCGACTCTCTGTAATTAATCAACGAACATTTTTGTCTCCGTCAAAGCTTTTATTTGTTTGTTTTTCATTTATTATACTTATATTATATTCAGATTGTAATTTAATGTCAAC
>NZ_JALEXO010000058.1 GCF_022780145.1 Intestinibacter sp. | reverse complement strand
TCCATATGACTTAGTGGAAGTCTCAAATTACCGACCTCCATACCAAGTAAATTCATAGCAGTCTTTATAGGAACTGGATTTACTTCGACGAATAGAGAATCTATTAAAGGCTTCATATTTAGCTGAAGTTCTCTTGATTTTTCTACATTCCCAGATAAAAAGCTGTACACCAAATCGTGGCTTTCTCTAGGACATATATTTGCTAGAACAGAGATCACGCCATATCCACCTAGTGATAAAAGTGGTAGAGTAGAGTCATCATTTCCAGAATATATTGCAAAATCATCATCTACAAGTCGAGATATCTCAGCAACCTGAGCCATATCGCCGCTTGCCTCTTTAATTCCAACTATATTTTCCACACCGTAAGCTAATTCAGCGACTAATCTAGGTGATAAATTGACTCCAGTTCGAGATGGGACATTGTACATAATTATTGGAATTTCTACACTTTGGGCGATTTTTGTGAAATGGGCTTTTATACCTGATTTATTTCCCTTATTGTAGTAAGGGTTTATAATTAAAAGCCCGTCGGCGCCGAAATTCTCAGCTATTCTACTCAACATTATAGAATGCTCTGTGTCGTTTCCACCAGTGCCAGCAATCACTGGAATTCTCTTATTTACAGCGTCGATTACACATTTAATTGCAGCTACATGTTCCCTATCATCTAGTGTGCTGGCTTCACCAGTTGTACCGCACACAACTATAGCGTCGGTATTGTTTTTTATGTGAAATTCGACTAGTTCTTCTAGCTTATCGTAGTTGATCTTATTCTCTTTAGTGAAAGGCGTGACAAGAGCCACTGCAGAACCTTGAAATAACATAAAATTCCTCCTATCGAAAATATTAAGCAAAGAGATATGTAATATTGCTTATTAGAATTATATTCTCGTGAATTTTATATTATTAATATTACTTAAAAAAATAGGAATACTGCACTGAAACCAGCACAATATTCCATTTGTGAGTATGATTTTATTCTAACTCGTCTAGGTTTTCATCTAGTTTATCCATATATGATAAGTAATTACAGAATATAACATCAAAGAAATCTTCATCTAAATCGTCTATGTACCATTTGTTGTATTTCTTTGCACAGTCTATTTTTACTGTTTTTGTAGCAAATTTTTCTTCATCTTTAGATTCAGAATTATTTAGAGTTTCGATAAATAAATCTTGGATTTCCTCCTCGCTCATTTCCTTACCGGCAAAGGCTTGAGAAATAGTTTCTTCAAAAGCTTTAGAAAATGCATCTTCAAACACATCAGTTCCATCGATGTATTTGAAATCTACAGTTACAACTGCGCTATCTCCGTCGACTTCAACACCCTTGATTTAATAAGTTATTTTTTATATAAAGATTTTCTTATACATATTATATAGTATTTTTAAATAAAAAAATATATTGAGATGAAAACAATACATAAAATGGTAGAGAATATCATTTTGTTAGTGTATAATTATATAGATAATACAATTATAAAGGGAGGGAATTTAATGAAAGAACAAGTTGCAGCAGTATTAGACAAAGTTAGACCAGTACTACAAAGAGACGGTGGAGACGTTGAATTAATAGATGTTGGTGATGATGGAACTGTAGTAGTAAGATTACAAGGTGCTTGTGCAGGTTGCCCAGGAGCTACTATGACATTAAAAGCTGTTATAGAAAACTTATTAGTAAAAGAAGTACCAGGTGTAACTAGAGTAGTTGGTGTTTAATAAATAAGAAAGAGCAAACAAAGTAAACTTTGTTTCGCTCTTTTTTTAATATGTATTATTTTAAAGTGACTTCCATTTTTACAGGGTTGTGATCGCTGTATACAAATCCCTCATCTAATGTTTTAACAGAATTTACTTTTATATTTGAAGATACTAAAAATCCATCTATAACGTAATATTGAGTATTTTCGCTTTTCTCATCATATGGCTCGTTTAAAAGTCTTGAAGTAGGTGTAGAAGCATCGTTTACAAAACTGAAATTATTACCGAAATAATCTTCGTTTATAAGCTCAGCTTCGAAGTAATCTGTATTTTTAATTGGATATAAATTTGGGTCTACATTGCTAAATGATTGGTTAAAATCCCCGCCGGCGATGCAGTAATTTCCCTTTTTATATTCTTCTTTTAATATATCTGAAAGTACCTTTGTCTGTACATCCTTACTCTCTTCATCTGCATATGCTTCTAAGTGAAGGTTTATAAGAACTAATTCCTTATCGCTGTTTTCTATAGGAACTCTTTCAACTAATAAGCATCTTTTTAATTGACAAACTCTAACTGGCCATTTATAAGACGTTTCTAGTGGTATACGAGTTGCAGATGTTGCATTGTATTTGTTCAGCGTTAAAATACCGCCATTTACTTTACCTATTGTAGGTATAGGATAAGGTATGTAATCGCACAAGAAATTCGTAGCAAATGCTTCGCTATCGTCAGAATAGATATCGCTGAAGGCCTCGACTTGGTCTACATGATAAGAGCGTTTTGAGTCCTTGTCTACCTCTTGTAAAAAAGTCACATCTGGGTTTTCTCTAGCTATTATGCTTTTGATGCCATCTACATTGTATAGTATGTTTTGTTTGCTCTCAGTATTTACAGTTTTTCCTCAATCCATGAAGAAGTCGTGGTCCTTATCTAGTGAACAGTATCCTACGTTGAAGGTAAGCAGGCTTATAGAATCTCCTACATTTAAGGATTTTTCGCCTTTGTCAGTTATTTTTATATCTTCATTTTCCTTTGGATAGTACTCATTTATTGAAAGATATGCTACAAATCCGATTACAAATAATACTAAAACTAAAAGCAATGATAAAACGATTTTTAATATTTTTTTCATAAAAAATTCTCCTTACTTAGAAATCTTAATTAAAGTATATCATTTTTTTAGTTTTTAATTTGCGATTATCCATAAAATATTATATAACTAAAATAAAAGGCTTAAAAAAGGAGGACTTTATATGAGAATTGGAACATCTAATAGCACTAAAATACTAGACAGTGCTTGTGTAAATGAATATAAAATACCGTTAATAGTTTTAATGGAAAATGCTGTACTTTCAGCATTTAAACATATGGATATAGAAGATAATGAAAAATACGTAATAGTAAGTGGCGCTGGAAACAACGGCGGCGATGGCTTAGGATTAGCTAGACAGCTAGCTGCAAAGGATAAAAAGGTAGAAGTATTCATAGTTGGAAAGCTAGAAAAGCTAAGTGAGTGCTCTAAAATACACTACGATATTTTAAATGCAATGGAGATACCTACAACAGTTGTGACTGATGAGAATTTAGACGATTTAAAAGCTTCTATAAAAGAATCTGATGTAGTAGTCGATTGTATATTTGGAACAGGCTTAGAAAGAGAAATAAAGGGAATTTTCTACGACGTCATAAAAACAATAAATGAAAATAAAAATAAAGTCTATTCAATAGACGTGCCATCTGGAATAAATGCCACAACAGGAGACATTATGGGAATTTGTGTAAAGGCTGATAAGACTATTTCCTTTGAGTTTTATAAGAGGGGATTTTTAAAATACGATATACAAGAATTTATCGGAGAGGTTGTAGTAGAGCATATCGGCGTTCCGAGCTATATTTTAGATAAATACGACGACAAGGAATACATAACAACTTTAGAATTAGTAAAAAATAATATAAAACAAAAAAATAAATTTGCCTTCAAGAGCGATTTTGGTAAAATAGCTTTATTCGCGGGAAGTAGAGGATTTACAGGTGCAGCTTATATTGCTACAGAGGCAGCAGTTAAAGCTGGAAGTGGATTGACTACTTTAGTAACAGATCAGTACGTTCAAAATATAGCTAGTGAAAAGCTTTGTGAAGCTATGACACTAGACATAGACGACACAGAAAAAGTAGAAAAATTAATCAAGGGCTGTACGGCGATTGGATTTGGATGTGGAATGGGAAACAGCGAGGAAACATATAATAAATTAAAATACGTCTTAGAAAAATCTACATGTACAGTCGTATTAGATGCAGACGGATTAAACGTCTTAAAAGACAGGGTGGATTTATTTGAAAAATATCCAAATCGCTTGATAATCACACCTCATCTAGGTGAAATGGCGAAATTGACAGGATATTCTATAGGACATATCAGAGACAATAGAGTAGATGTAGCAAAGGAATTTGCAAATAAATACAAAGCTATAGTTTTATTAAAAGGATACGAAACTGTAATAACTAACGGAGATTACACTTATATAAATCCAACTGGAAATTCAGCTATGGCAAACGGTGGTATGGGAGATACACTTCTTGGAATGATTACATCATTTGTAGGTCAAGGCATAAACCAACTTATGGCAACTGTTTGTGCTGCTTATATACATGGATATATAGGAGATAAGCTAGCTGAAAATCTATATACAGTAAATGCG
>NZ_JALEXO010000269.1 GCF_022780145.1 Intestinibacter sp. | reverse complement strand
ATGGGTGTAATAGTATCTGTACTAGTTGGAATTGCTTTAACTCTTCCAATAAGTAGTGCCGCTATATGTATAATGTTGAGTCTTAGTGGACTTGCAGGAGGAGCTGCTACAGTTGGATGCTGCTGCCAAATGGTAGGATTTGCTGTTATGAGCTTTAAAGAAAATGGTGTAGGTGGATTATTTGCACAAGGTCTAGGTACATCAATGCTACAAATGCCTAATATCATAAAAAACTGGAAGATATGGATTCCTCCAACATTAGCATCAGCGATTTTAGGGCCTCTATCTACTGTAGTATTTAAAATGGAAAATATTCCTATAGGTTCTGGTATGGGTACATGCGGTCTAGTCGGACAATTCGGTACAGTTACAGCCATGACTGAAGCTGGAAAAGGTGGAATGATGATGTGGGTTGGAATTTTACTACTAAACTTCATACTACCTGCTGTAGTGACTTTGATAATATCAGAATTTATGAGATCTAAAAACTGGATAAAACCTGGTGATTTAAAATTAGATATCTAGAAATTAAATTTATATTAAATAAAACAAAAAGGCTATTAAATAGCCTTTTTATTTTATTACAGCATTAACTAACCATTTTAATGCTCCATCTGTTTCTTTCCATAATTCGAAGTTTTCATTGTAGTAATAAGTAGCTTCTGTGTATAATACAGGATCAATTATTGAACCAGACATTCTTAAAGCAGCAGTCCATTGCATTAAAAATAATCCTATGTATTTATTTTTCTTAACTCCTGATTTTACTGAATCCTTAGCAAAGTATAGATTTCCGTTTTTGAAGTAATATAAACCTTTAAAATAATCCCATTGAGCAGAGTCTTCATTTTTAAATCTTAAGAACAATTCATTTACAGCTTTTCTATCGTTTTGTTTTATTAATATATGAATCAATTTAAATCTATTTCCTTGGTTATCCTCTTCGTCCATATCTAATAGTAATTCTAATATAGATCTCGCTTCTTCGTAATTTTTATAAGTCATCAATAAAACCGCCAAATCTTGTGATGCTATCATATATGGTCTAGCAGAAACATTATGCCAATAATTAGTTGTATTTTCTTCGTCTTGTATCATTTCTTTTGCAACTGCCATAGCTTCTTGTAAATATTCTAATCTATCTGCAAAAGGTAAATCCTCATGTGCTAATCCCATTAGAGCTTTGTATTTTGATTCTTTAAGCTCTTCTTCAGTTAATTCTTTTTGAGGCTCTAATTTTATATCTTCAAGATTTACAGTTTCTATCTTTGAGCTTTGAGCTTTATCATTTTGTACTTCTTCTACTTTTTCTGCTTCTTTTTCAGATGCAACTTCTTGATTTTCATCGAGTAAATTTCTTAAAATTTCTGATTTGCTTTTTATAGTTTTTGAGCTAACTCCTGTTTTTTCAGAAAAAGCCTTTTTAGTTATGTACATAGGGTGTTTTCTTTTAAACATTTCGTTATCTTCTAATACTATATTTAATATAGAAGCTACCCATATATCGCATCTAGATGAATTCAATAAATCTTGGTCTTTTTGTTCTATTTTTTTTAAAACATCTAGACTCATATCTTTATATTGTTCATTTAAATTTTGTTTACAATATTCTATTATTGCATCTCTAATTTCATTAATTCTGTCCTTCATCATATCCTCCCATATCAAATCTTTAACCTATATTATTATAACATACTTATATAATTTATCATATCTTATATATATATGTCAAAAGTTGAATATTTGCATATTTTACCATTCATTTAGCATGGTATTTTTTTAATTAGATATAAAAGTAATTGATTTTAAAAATAAATATTTTTCGAATAGATATATCAGAAATTTATATATTTTATAGGATAAAATTATTTTTTTTGGAAATAATACTAAACATATAAAATATTGATTTTAAAGTAGGCGGTGTTTTATGAATAATTTTAAAAAAACATTATTAAATGAATTACCTGAATTTAAGGATTACACTTTAAATTTTTTAAATGGAAATATATCTAAAATGCAGTACAAAAGCTTCTCCGGTGGATACGGTGTATACGCCCAAAGAGATAAAAAATCATTTATGATAAGACTTAGAACCTCATGTGGTGTTATATCTAGATGTCAGCTACATACTATATACCAAATGGCAAATAAACACAACTTAGAGTCTATACACTTGACAACTAGACAGGCGATACAATTACATGATTTAGATGTAGATGCAGTCGTTGATATAATGAAAACCGGTATAGAAAAATGTATATTTACAAGAGGGGGCGGTGGAAATTACCCTAGAAATGTAGGTCTATCACCTCTGTCTGGAGTTGATACAGAGGATATCTTCGATGTGACTCCATATGCTCTAGCTACTGATAAGTATTTTTTAAATAAAATTACGACTTATCATCTCCCTAGAAAGCTCAAGGTCTCTTACTCAAGCTCTGATAAAGATTTTGCACATGCAACTGTTCAGGATTTGGGATTCGTAGCTACTACTAAAAACGGTAAGCCGTATTTTAAATTGTACGTAGGAGGAGGTCTCGGCAGAAATCCTCGACTTGGCATAAAGCTTGACGAGCTAGTGAATACTTGCGACGTGCTTTATTACGTAGAGGGTCTTACAGAATTTTTTGCAAAGGAGGGAAACTACGAAAACAAAAATAGAGCTAGATTAAGATATTTAGTAGAAGATTTTGGTGAAGAGGAATTCATAAATAAATTCAAAAAATACGTAGACGAACAAAAGCAAAGTAAAAATTTAAAAATAAACCCAACTCCTATAGATTATAATAAAGAAGGTTCACCTATAGACTGCACAAATCCTAGATTAATAAAGCAAAAGCAGCCAAATTTATATACAGTCTATATTCATCCAGTCGGAGGTATATACAAATTAAAAAATTTGAAGTCCTTGCTATATGAACTAGATAAAATAAAAAATCCTATAATAAGAATCGGCATGATGGAGGAAATGTATATACTCAACCTAGATGGAAACGAAGCCAAGAAAATTTTAGAAATCACAGAAAATACGAGCGGCTCAACACTGCTTGAAAACAGTATTTCCTGTATAGGAACACCTATATGCCAAATGGGAATTTGCGACAGCCAAAAAATGCTTTCGGATATAATAACCCATTTTAAAATAAATAGCAGAGACCATAAAAATCTAGAGGTAATGCCTAAAATCTATATCTCTGGATGTGGAAATTCCTGTGGGGTTCACCAAATAGGATGCATTGGGTTTACCGGTAGAATGAAAAAAATCGACAATATCCCTACACACTGCTTTGAAATGAGTATAAACGGCAAATTCGCTGTAGGTGAGTCAAAATTAGGTGAAACTGTAGGCGAATTTAAATGCGATGATATTCCAGCTATGCTATACGAAATAAGTGAAAAGCTTGTGGAAAAAAATATCAACTTTAAATCCTTGACACAAAATTATCGCGAGGAGTTCAATAAAATAATCGATAAGTACAACCTTGTATAAATTTAAAAAGCTGTAGAAAATCCATATCTACAGCTTTTATATTGAAATTTTTATAAATTACCTAGCTTCTATAAATTAATTACTACAGCTAAAAATACTAATTCTTCGTCTCCTGTATTTTCAATGTAGTGTTTCGCGTCAATAGTATAGATAACGTCGCCTTGTCCTACTTCGACGATTTCTTCGCCATCTAAAACCTCACCTTTTCCGCTTAATATGTAATATACTTCAAAGTCTTCTCTGTGTTCATGCATACCAATTGAAGCGCCTACTGGTACAGTTATTTTTGAAAATACCTTCGCTTGATCCTTTAGCTCTTCACCTTCAAGTATCAATTCACGAGTTATTTCTCCTTTTCCACCTGCAATAGGCCCTACAGTTTTTGTCAATTCATTTTTTCTCTTTATCATCTGCATATCTCCTTTAAAATTTACTTTAAATAATTACACTTATATTACATAATATCACAGCTTTAAAAATTTTAACATGGCTATATACTCTTTTTTCTAATTTTTTATATCTACATTGTACTTGCTGTACAAGTCTTGCATTAAAGTAGTTTGCTTAGTATTTTTAAGAGTCGTAATTAAATCGTCCTTAACATCGTCAAAAGCTTGTTGCTTTTCACCTGTTTTCTTTATTATATGGTATCCAGAAGTCGTCTCTACTACTTCAGGATAGATTTCACCGTTTTTTAGAGAAAATGCCGCCTTTGAGAATGAACTCACCATATCGTCTCCAGTGAAATAGCCTAAATCTCCTCCACTAGAAGCAGAAGAGTCATCTGAAAATTCCTTTGCTAATGAAGCAAAATCTTCTCCATCTAATGCCAATTTTAAAACCTCTTCGGCAGTTTGTTTGTTTTTCTTCTTTTGTTCGTCACTTACCTCTTTATTATCGCTATCGTAATTTGAAATCAATATATGAGAAGCTCTAATTTGTTTATAGTCGTCTTTATTTTTTTCGTAGTAATTTTTTGCCTCTTGCTCAGTCACATTACTGTAATCTTCTAGATAAGCTGCTCCCATCAATTCCTTTTTTATACGCTCCTTTAACTTTTCTTCTGTTAGGTTGAATTTTTTCAAATATTCTTCTTCAGTTAAATTATACTGAGAATTTATACTGCTTATAGTCTGATCGTAGTTTTGTTGTACCTGATCATCTGTGACTTCTACGTTGTTTTCTTTTGCTTCTTTATATAAAACCTCCATGTTGACCATGTATTCAAGCATAGTAGATTCATATGAAGAAATTTCTGAATCACTTAATTTTTGAAGTCCATTTGAATAGAAAATCGGCTCCATGACAGTTTTTAAGTCTTTTCCTGTTATTTTTTCGCCATCTATAGTTGCGTATACTTGGCTGTTAGAATAATATCTATGGCTAGCCGGCAAAAGTCTACCATACTCCATACCTCCGTAAAAAGCCCCTCCGATTGCACATACTAATACAAATACTAAGGCAACCTTTTTCATTATTTTTCTTTCTCTTTTTTCATTTTCGTCCATAATAACAATTTTATCTTCGGACGATGAAATCTCGTTGGATTTTATAGTGTTATTATCGACCTTTTTATTTTTTTTAAACATCCGATCCTCCCAAATAATTTTAAAATGGACTAAGATTTAATTTAGTCCATTCGAATTTATCTATTATTTTATAATAAAAACCTTAATTTATTCTTATTTAATTATTACTTTTTCTAAATCATACGGAACAAATACATTTCCGCCGAAAACAGATTTTGCTTCATCTGTATATAATTTCTTTCGTTTTTCTAAATCTGTATCCTCAGTATGATATAAAAGTAAATTTTTTATATTTAATTTATCTGCACATTTTCCAGCATCTAGAGCTGTACTGTGGTGCTTTTGATATGGTTTAAATTTTTCCCTGTCATCGTATAGACAATAAGCTTCAGAAAGCATCCAGTCGCAATTTTGTACATATTTTTTATTTACTTCATTGTAAGGCTCATCTCCAAGGCAAGCCAATGTCTTGCCGTCTTCAAACGTCAATTTAAATCCAAATTGCTTTTTCTTTGTCGATTTTATATCGAAAAACTCTGTTTTAATCCCCATAATATCGACTTCTTCTCCATCGACTACCTCTTGGATATAAATCCCATCTCCAATAAATTTAAGAAACTTCTCTGGAAAAAGGAGTTCACAAAATGTTTGAATTATTTTGATCGCTTCATCATGGCAATATATAGTAAATTTTCCAGTATATTTTTGAGTGGTCATCATCATGGCAATTTTTCTTATTATCCAAATTGCTCCCAATATATGGTCGGTATGTCCATGTGTCAAAATCAAATTATGGATGTCAGTGTATTCAATTTCCAGTTTTTCCAGCTGTGCCATAATCCCATTTCCACCGCCAGAATCTACCATCAAATATTCATCTTCTTTTTTTAATAAAAAACATGTATTATAGCATCTTGTGACCATAGCATGTCCTGTCCCCAGCATAATTAATTCTTTTGTCATTTTTAATACCTCTTTTTGATTTTTACGTAATTTTAACTAATGCATAAAAATTATACATTTCAAATAAGCACATCTTGCTATACAATCGCTCAATTGATCGAGTATCTTATATGCATAGTCTACTTTTATCTCTTTTAAAAGCTCCGGATCTTTGCGTTTAAAATAATTTAATTTAAACGAATCCTTTGCATTTATCGCTTTATTAGTAACATAAAATAAATCATCTTGTATTAATTCTTTATCCTTTGAATTATTTTCTATGTTATATTCTATTTCATTTAACTCCTCTACAATTTGTTTTATCATCAATTCATATGTTTTCATATAATACCTCACATATCAACTTTCTAGTCTTTATAATTATACCATTTTATAAAAAAGTCTTCAGTTAAAATTTTAAATTTTATATTTGTTATTTATTTACCTTCAATTTATGATAAAATTTTTTTAAGAGTTGATATTTTATTTTACAAAAGACTAATATCATTAAAAAAATAATTGAATATGATAATTAGTAAAACAATTGAATTTAGAAACGAGGGGAGTAACTATGGATTTCAACGAAAAAATTAGAAATTTTATAAGCAGAATTGAAACAATAAAAGACACACTTACTACAGAAGAGGCCACAAAAACAGCTCTAATAATGCCCTTTTTTCAATTATTAGATTACGATGTTTTTAATCCAATGGAATTCGTTCCTGAGTATGTAGCGGATATAGGCGTTAAAAAAGGTGAAAAAGTAGATTATGCAATTATTCGAAATGGCAAACCAGTTATAATAATTGAAGCTAAGTCTGTGACAGATAAACTAAAAAACATGATACACAGCTAATGAGATACTTTTCTGTAACAGAAGCTAAATTTGCAATACTAACAAATGGTATTAATTACAAGTTTTTTACAGATTTAGAGCAAACAAATATGATGGATAAAAAACCATTCCTTGAAATAAACTTATTAGATATAGATGATAATGAAATATTACAATTAAAAAAATTTGCCAAAAATACATTTAATCTCGAAGCAATTTCTTCCACAGCTTCAAACTTAAAATATATAGATAATATAAACAATAGATTAAAAGAAGAATTAGAAGCTCTTGAAATGATAAGGGAAATTTTATCAGATGTAGTTGATAAGGAAGATATTACATATAAAAGTACAAAAAGTTATTTTGGAATTAACTATAAAAATAACAGTAATAATTGGATATGTAGATTGTTCTTATATAGAAAAAATCAAATGGGAATACACATTCCTAATGAAAATAAAGAACCTATAAAATACGATTTTGATGAAATGAGCGATTTAAAAGAAATTAAACCTCTACTTGAAGAAATTGTTAAAAGATATATTTAATAAAAAATCTAGAGAAATAATTTATCAAAAGTGGATTTCTCTAGCTTTTCTTTCTGTGAATTCACTGACGAAACAAGTATTTGAACCAAAATTACACTAAATCAGGATCAATGTCATTATCACCCATACCGAGTAATTTCAACGGTTTAAGTGCTGGACCATTCAAAACTGTCCCGTCATAATTAAATCTAGAACCATGACACGGGCAATCCCAGCTATGTTCAAAGCTATTAAATTCTAGCTCACACCCCAAATGCGTACAAGTTATATCTACGACAAACACCTTGCCGTCCTTATCTTTATAAGCTCCGTATTTATCTCCATTTATAATCACGACTTTTCCCTCTTCTTTTTTTAAATCTAATTCAGTGCTTCCGTTTTTTATCTTTCCTTTTATATAATCGTAAGCCATTATAGTATTTTCTTTTAAATAGTTAAAATTTAAATAGCTTCCTGCTCTAGATGGATTAAATAATTCTTCGTAATCAGAGCCACCATTTACAATTAAATCTCTAAAAACCATAGCCGCTACAGCAGAAGTGCTTATACCCCATTTACAAAATCCAGTCGCTATATAGATATTTTCTTCGCTGTTTATACGCCCTATGTAAGGTATGTTGTCTGTGGTTATATAGTCTTGCGTAGACCATTTGTATTTGATAGTGCCTATTTTAAAATTATTTTTTGCAAAATCTACAATTTTATCGAATATCTCTTTTTCATCATCGCATTTTCCTGTTTTATGGTCAAACCCTCCACAAATCAAGTAATCTTGCCCTTTATCGATGTATGTCCTTATAGTCTTTGAAGGTTCTTCTACATTTATAAACATACCCTTTGCAATAGGCTTGTTGAGCTTTGATAGTGTTAGATAAGATCTAGAGGCCTTTTGTTTTGAAAAATAAAATCTTAAGCCATCATACCACGGGTTAGAAGAAGCTATAATCAGCGTTTTTGTTTTTATCTCAATACCATCTTTTGCTTTTACTATATAAGTATCCCCTTCTCTAGTTAGACCTACAACAGGTGTATTTTCATATATAGAAACGCCCTTAGATTCGTCGATTTGAGCTAACTTGTCGATGTATTTTTTTGTGTTAAATTGTGCTTGATCGTCTAATCTAAGCGCTGCCTTCACATCTAGAGGAAAGTTCTCTATATCATTCAAATACTCATATGGTATTTGTAATCTCTCACACGTGTTGTATTCCTGCTTAATTTGATTTACATAATCTTCGTCTTCTGTAAATATATAATTAGGAAGCTTTTCAAAATTGCAGTCTATATCGTATTCGTTTATTATTTCTTCTATTAATTTAACGCCTTTTTGATTTGCTTCATAGTAGAGTTTCGCCTTTTCGTCTCCGTACTTTTTGCTTATCTTGTCGTAAATCAAGCCGTGTGAAGATGTTATCTTGCCGGTATTTCTGCCTGATGATCCATATCCAACTTTGTCGGCGTCGATTATGGTGATTTTTTTATCTTGACCAGCAAGTAAATATGCCGTATGTAGTCCTGTAAGACCTGCACCTACTATCAAGTAGTCAGTTTCAATATTTTTATCTAAAGTGGGATAATCTATATTTTCTGAGTTCAATATCCAAAATGAATTTTCCATAGTAAACACCTTTCTTTATATCAAATTTTATACGATATTATTGTTTACTATTTTTAGCAAAATTATTTATAATTTGAAAAAAAAACTACCACAAGCGATAACTCATGGTAGTAAAAGTGGGGTTGTTTATTTATGGCTTAAATCTATATTATATTGTTTTAAATTTAGTTAGCTTTGTTTTTTCTAAGTACACCTAATATAACTGCTCCTACTACTGAACCTACTACTAAAGCAACTAGGTACATCAAAGGATTTGTTATAACTGGTAATACGAATAATCCACCGTGTGGTGCTCTAGATCCACATCCAAATGCCATTGATAAGGCACCTGCTACAGCTGATCCAATTACACAAGAAGGTATAACTCTCGCTGGATCTCCTGCTGCAAATGGTATTGCACCTTCTGTTATAAATGATGCACCCATTACATAGTTTACTATACCTGATTTTCTTTCACTTTCTGTGAATCTATCCTTGAAGATAGTAGTTGCAAGTGCTATTGCTAGAGGAGGAACCATACCACCTATCATAACTGCTGCCATTATTCCAAATTGTTCTGGACCTGCATTTGCAACAGTAAGCTGTGCAGTACCAAATACGTAAGCCGCTTTGTTGAATGGTCCACCCATGTCAATTGCCATCATTCCAGCTAATATAGCACCTAATAATATCTTACTACTTCCACTCATTGATGCTAGGAAGTTGTTAAGTCCTGAGTTTATAGCTCCAACTGCTGGATTTATAGCCATCATGAATAATGCCATTAGAAGTATTCCAAATAGAGGGTAAAGTAAAACTGGTTTTATACCTTCTAATGATGCTGGTAATTTAGAGAATAATTTTTTAAGTAAAACTACTATATATCCACCTACAAAACCTGCGATTAGTGCACCTATAAATCCTGAGCTTACAGGGTTAGAATTTGCAAAATCCATTAAATTATTAAATGCATATCCATCTTTTGCTAAAACTCCACCTACGAAACCTACTGCTAAACCTGGTCTATCAGCTATACTCATAGCGATATATCCTGCTAATATTGGAAGCATGAAGTTAAATGCTTGGCCACCTACAGTTTTGAAAAATGCTGCTAATGGTGTATTCATACCGAAGTTCGCTGGGTTTATGCTATAGTCATCTAGTAAGAAAGCTATTGCTATTAGTATACCTCCACCTACGACAAATGGTAGCATGTGAGATACACCGTTCATTAGGTCTTTATAGAATTTTCTACCTAGACCTTCTTTTTCATTTGATTCTTCTTCAGCTACTTCAGCTCCATCTGCATGGTATATTGGAGCATCTCCCTTTACTGCTCTTTCTAGTAATTCATCAGCTTTATGTATTCCATCGGCAACCTTAGTTATTATTACTTTTTTGCCGTCAAATCTCGCCATTTCTACTTTTTTATCAGCTGCAACTATTATACATTTTGCATGTTCTATTTCTTCTTTAGTTAAAGCGTTTTTGATTCCTCCAGAACCGTTAGTTTCGACCTTTACTGTTATTCCCTTTTCTTCACCCTTGTTAGATAAGCTTTCTGCTGCCATGAAAGTATGTGCTATACCTGTTGGGCAGGCAGTAACTGCTAGAACCTCTGGATATCCATCATTTGATTTTGCTTCTGTTGTTTCAGCTTTGGCTTCTTCCTTTTGTTCTTCAGGGAATTTTTCAGTTTCTTTTTGATCTATTAATGATAAGAATTCATCTACACTCTTTGAATCGATTAGGCTGTTTTTGAAGTCTGCATCCATTAATATTGTAGATAATCTCGATAATACTTCTAAGTGAGTGTTATTTGCTCCATCTGGTGCAGCTATCATAAAGAATAAGTTTGATAAGCTGCCGTCAAAAGCTTCGTAATCTATTCCTTCTTTTGTTATACCTGCAGCTAGGCAAGCTTTTTTAACTGCCTTTGTCTTAGCGTGAGGTATTGCTATTCCTTCTCCTACTGCAGTTGTGCTTAATTCTTCACGAGCAAGTATTGCTTCTTTGTATTCTTGCTTGTCGTTTAAATTTCCACTTGCATTTACTAAGTCGACCATTTCATCTATTACATCTGGTTTTGTCTTAGATGAAAGGTTTAGCTTTATAGATTCTTTTGATAATAAATCTGTTATTCTCATAATCTTACTCCTTTTTATTATTTTATATATTAGTCCTTATTATTACTAGGAATTTTAATCTTTATAAATTATCTATTTTTTTCAACGTTTATTTCTTTTACTAATTTATCTATAAATTCTCTAGATGCTAGATCTGAAGAAAATGCTGTCGCTCCTCCACTTGCTGCACCGAGTCTTAATGCTTCTTCATAGCTACCTGTCTTTAAATATCCACTTACAAATCCTGCTACCATTGAGTCCCCAGCTCCAACTGAGTTTATAACCTCGCCCTTTGCAACGCTGCTTATAAATACCTCGTCATCTTCTGAAACTAGTAGTGCTCCATTACCTCCCATAGATATTAGAACGTTTTGAGCTCCCATTTCTTTTAATTTTCTAGCGTAGAAAATTACGTCTTCTGTTGATTTTAATTCTACATCGAACATTTCAGCTAGTTCGTGGTTATTTGGCTTTATTAAAAATGGTCTGTATTTTAATACATTTAAAAGTAAGTTCTTAGTCGCATCTACTACTACCTTGATGTCCTTTGAATTCACTCTTTCCATTATTTTTTCGTATAATTTTTCATCTAAGCATGATGGGATACTTCCTGATAATATTAAGATATCTCCATCAACTAACCTATCTATAATTGCGTAAAACTCTTTTAATTCTTCCTCGCTTATTTTAGGACCTTGTCCATTTATTTCTGTCTCTTCATTGCTCTTTATCTTTACATTGATTCTTGTAAATCCTTCTTTTACTTTTATAAACTCAGATTTTAAATTTAAATCCTTTAAGGAATTCACTATGTAATCTCCTGTAAATCCACTTACAAATCCCAACGCTATGTTGTCGTTGTCTAGACTTTTTAATATTCTAGTTACGTTTATTCCCTTTCCACCTGGATAGACATGCTCTTCAGAAACTCTATTAACTTTTCCCTTTGTCAAGTTGTCTACTTTTATGACATAATCTATAGATGGATTAAGTGTTACTGTATATATCATTTCCAAGCCTCCTCTATATTATTTGTGCTCGTTTTCTTTTGTTTTATTCTATGTTTTAATAATAAACTAAATTTATTTTTTCAAAAAGGCAAAAAATTTCTCTTAATTAAAAGAGAAATTTATCGCTTTTTCCATTTTTTTCAATTGTATGTTTTTAAAAGCATTGAAATTACTAGGTTTTACTTAGCAATTTCAACATGCTTAAAAATTTAAATTTTTAAAACATCTTTATAAATTTTTCATAATTTTTGTTTTCGCAAATGCTTATTACCTTTGATACTGAGCCCACTTGCTTGTATATTATCGAAAACAACCTCTCGTAGTCGAATATTTCATCCTTGTCGATAGCTAAAGTCAAAATCAGTCTGACCTCTCCTAAAGTCCAATGTATAGGCTTGTCTAGTATTCCAACTGCTATTTTATTTTTTAAAATCTTGCCATTAGCGCCGTGTGGAAGCGCCACCATGTTTCCTATTTCTGTAGTGGCTATTTTCTCCCTATCGAAAAATGAGTTTTTCATATCCTCATCTATTGCTCCTTTTTCTAGGAGCTTACCCCCTAGAAAATCAATGACCTCTTCCTTCGTTTTAAATTTCAAATCAGTGAAAAACAGTTCTCTGTCAAATAGCTCTCTAGGCTCAACTTCCTTATAAATTTTACCTGTTTTCATAAATTTCTCGATTATTTTCACTTCATTGTCGTTCAAAAGAGGAGAAACTGTTATTACAGGCACTCTTTCAAATTTCATATCTACTGTAGATATTATAAAATCAACCTCTAAGGCGTTTATGTAATCTATTAAATAAGCAGGTATTATTTTTACTATTTCTATTTTATCCTCGAATAAATACTCTAGCTTGTTTTTTATAAGCATAGAGGTACCTATTCCAGATACGCATACGATTATGACTTTAAATACCTTTTTCTTTTGGTTGTGAGCGCATCTTTCTATTGCACCGCCGACATGTACTGCTATATTCGATATCTCTTCGTCGTCTAATTTTAGGTCTAGCTCTTCTTCTATTGTTTTTTTGGCTATTTTACCTAGTTCGTATGCATAAGGGTATTTTATCCTTATATCGACTGGCAGTACTCCATACTGGTTTATGCCTAGCTTCATCTTTTTGTAGATGCTGTTTATATGATCGTAGAGACATTTTTCAAAAATCTCATCGTTGCTGATATCTATAGATGTCGCTATTTTCAAGTTTTTGCAGAATTTTTTTATCGCGCCGAGTATTTTTTCTTTGTTTTTGTCGTCGTTCATTATCTGCTCTCTCTGAACTATATAATCGTTGATATACTGTTCTATAAACTCGTTTTCCTCTTGATTACTTCTGCTCAATTTTATAAATATTATACTGCACAGGTTTTTAAACTCTGTATCGCTTAAAACCAAGTGCTTGCTGCTTAAAATACTTAAAATTATGTTTTTCAGATTAAACATATTATCGGCTACTCTATCAGTTAAAAAGTCCTTTAAATTTAAATCATTTTCCTTTTTAGAACATATATCGAGTATAAATCTTATTATATCCTCTTCTTCTGACTCTATCGCTATACCCTGTTTGTGCTTTGAGACTATAGAGATATTGTATTTTTTCAAAATAGATTTTACTTCTTTTAAATCGTTTTTTACTGTAGAGACGCTGATATACATCGAATCCGCCAGTTCCTCTAGCTTTATAGTATTATCTTCTTTTGTAGTTAGATTTATCAAGCTTTTTATAATGTAATCGATTCTGTCTACATTTCCCAAATATTGACTTGGAATAGTTATGTGATCAAATGAGCCTTCTATTTTATATCCTATTCCACGAATTGATACTATTTTTCCATCCTTGCTGTTTTTATTTATATCCTTTATCTCACTTTGTATAGTTTTTGTAGAACATCCAATTTCTTCACTAAGAGCTAAACTACTAACAGGATCTTTGGAATTTTTTAATATTTCAATTATATTCAAGGCTCTTATACTATAAATAATGAAAATCAACCCCTTTAAAAGTTAAGTAGTACTTCGTATCCTTACACTATTACTTCTTTTTCAAACTTGCCAGCGCTGCAAAAGGATTGTTAAACGCTTCCATGTCTTTATTTTGGTTTTTCAAATATTTATTTATATCTTTTTTAGAAGCTTTTCCCTTCTCTTCTGCTTTTCTCTTGTTAAATGAAGATAATTTTTCTCTATATCCACAGCTGCATGTAAATATTTTACCTTCTCCCTCGCCTTTTAGTTCAAGTCTTTTGTGGCAGTTAGGACATCTAGCGTTTGTAGTTTGAGAAATTAATTTTCTAGTGTTACATTCCCTATCCTCACAAATTAGCATCTTTCCTCTTTTGCCGTTTACTTCTAACATAAATTTACCACAATTTGGGCACTTGTTTCTAGTCAGGTTGTCGTGTTTAAATTTATTTTCGCTATTTTTTATTTCCTTTACAATAGTTTTTGAGTAATTTTTCATTTCGTTTATAAAATCACTCTTTTTGCTCTTTCCTTTAGATATATCTGTCAATGTCTTTTCCCATTTTGCTGTAAGAGATGGACTTTTTAGGTCTGTTGGAGCTAAGTCTAGTAGCTGTCTTCCCTTTGATGTAGTGTGAATTTCTTTGTTTTTTAATTCGACAAAGAACGAATTAAATAGCTTTTCTATTATGTCTGCTCTAGTAGCTACAGTTCCTAGGTTGTGCTTTTCCATTTCTGTAAGCAAAGTCGCTTCAGTTAAGTATGAAGGCGGTTTTGTCTTTTTGCTTTCTATCTTCACACTCTCTATTTTTAAGTTATCGTCTATAAGCACGTCTACTGCTGAATCTATTATATCGTCGTCTTCGTAATTATAGTTTTCTCTCCAGCCTAGTTTTTTGATTTTATTGCCCTTAGCTGTAAATGTCTCGCCTTTGCAGACTGCCTTTATCGTAGTTTGTTCGTATTCAAAAGGCGGACATAGCACGCTTAGAAATCTCTTGACTACTAAATCGTAAATTTTTCTCTCTTTGTCAGATAAATCACCTAAAAATACTCTCTCCTCAGTTGGGATTATAGCGTGGTGATCGCCTACCTTTGAGTTGTCTACAAATGATTTATTCGGCTTTATTTTAGTCTTTAGTAGCTTTGTACAGACCTTTGAGTATTCGCTCGTATTTACAGCCTTGATTCTGTCCTTTAAGGTATCTACTATATCGTCTGTCAGATATCTAGAATCTGTTCTCGGATATGTAAGCACCTTGTGATGCTCGTATAATTTTTGCATAATAGACAGCGTCTCCTTAGCTGAGTATCCAAAGATTTTATTTGCATCTCTTTGAAGCTCTGTCAAATCGTAAAGAGCTGGTGAGTACTTCTTCTTTTCTGATTTTTTTACTTCTACAATTTTTAAATCTTGATTTACTATTTTTTTCTTTATATTTTCTATTTTTTCTTTGTTAAAAGTCGTAGTCGAGTTATTTTTATCTGTCCAAGATAATTTTAAAAAGCTACCTCCCTTTTCAGCTAGTACATCTAATGTGTAGTAGTCCTTTGGCTTGAAGTTTTTTATTTCTTCTTCTCTTTTTAAAATCATCGCAAGTGTAGGCGTTTGGACTCTACCGCAAGACAAGCTCGCATTGTACTTCGTAGTAAGCGCTCTAGTTGCGTTTATCCCTACTATCCAGTCCGCCTCTGCCCTTGCTATTGCTGAGTAATACAGGTTGTTGTAGTCCCTCCCATCTCTTAGCTTTGAAAATCCTTCTTTTATAGCCTTGTCTGTGCTTGAAGATATCCATAGACGTTTAATAGGCTTTTTAACGTGGGCTTTTTCTATTATCCATCTCGCTACTAGCTCTCCTTCTCTACCTGCATCAGTAGCTATTACAACTTGTTTTACGTCATTTCTATTTAATTGAGCCTTTACTGTGTTAAATTGCTTTGAGGTCTTTTTTATTACGACTGTCTTTAATTCTTTAGGAAGTATTGGCAAATCGTTCATCTCCCAAGATTTGTATCTCTTGTCGTATACTTCTGGGTCAGCTAGTGTAACTAGGTGACCTAAAGCCCATGTCACGACGTATTTTTGACCTTCTATATATCCATTTTTCTCGTTTTTGCATCCTAAAACTCTAGCTATATCCCTTCCTACAGAAGGTTTTTCAGCTAAAACTAATATTTTTTCCATATTCTGTCCTTTCTAAAAAGCATATTGTATTAGTATATATTATCA
>NZ_JALEXO010000216.1 GCF_022780145.1 Intestinibacter sp. | reverse complement strand
ACTGCAATTACTAAACAATTCCTCTAAAAGCTGACCCTGAACAAACCCAGTCATCACAACTCTAGAGTCCTGCTTAGCCATGCCCTCGATCTTTTCATAATACTCATCTGTATGACTACTTCCACCTGCTATTACTAATTTTTTATCGGTGTCTATATTTTTAAACGCCTCAAGCAAATAGTGTACGCCCTTTTCTGGCACAATCCTACCTAGGTACAAAACATAGTCATCGCCATTTAATCCATACCTGCTTTTTATAATATCTGCACTGACATGACTCGGTATATCGACGCCGTTTTGTATATAAGTAGTGTCCCTATTATATGTATTCTTAAAATACTTTTGCACATTTTCAGACAAAACAATTACCTCATCTGCGTATTTTGCGATAATTTTTTCTCCAAGCATCAAATACTTAGTCGCGAATCCTCCCCATTTACTTCTCTGCCAGTCTAGTCCATGGACAGTAGCCACGGTCTTAATGCCTAATATATGTGGTATCAAAAGCATCACAGAAGGTCCCAACGCATGGTAATGTATGACGTCATATCTATTGAACACAGCCTTTATAGTCGCTAAAAAAGAATATATCAGTGCATTCAAGCTCTTTTTATCTACAGTAGGTACGTTTATAATTTTGACGCCCTTGAATTCCTTTATTTTTTCGAATTTTTTAGAGCTTCTACTGTACGCATCCACGCTGTGATTTTTTTTGACCATACGTGTAGATAGCTGCTCGACTACTATTTCTACTCCTCCCTCTCTAGAGGGAATCCTCTTGTGACCAATCATTGCTATTTTCATATCGGAATAACCCCTAACTATTACTTCTTGATAAAATCATTTTCATAAATAGAATATCCTCTTTTTATGAATTTGTGCTTGAACACCCACCATGCAGGCACCCAGATATATTTGTGCATTGCAGGAGATGCGCTACCTATCATCCAACATTGTCTGTCGCAGTTTTTAGTCTGACATCTTACCTTGTCGGCCTGCTCTGAATTCCGTAGCTCGTCCCATGTTTGCTCTACTAAATTACCCATTACAGCCTTTTTCGCCATACCATTACATGGGATTACATCTCCAAATGGATCTATGAAAAACGCGTTTTTAGACATATCGCAAGGCAGAAGTCTATCCTGACCGTAGATATAATTTATAAGACCATGGTTGAAATAAGCTCTAAACCATTTCTTAGGTGATGATGATTTAAGCAATTCATTTATAAGCTTTTCAAAATTTTGAGCGACCTTTAATTTGTCGTCTATTTTATTGTCTGTTTTTCTAAAATAAAACGAATTGTGAAGTGTAGCTGTAGCAAATTCCATTCCCAACTCATTAGATATATCGTATAGAGGTACTAAATCCTCGCAGTTCATATCCTGAACAGTCATCCCAAAGCCGACATCCTTGTGCCCCATTTCTACAAGAGTCTTCAGCGCTCCATATCCTCTATTAAATCCATCTGGAATACCCCTGATTTTATCGTTAGTCTCCTGAAGCCCCTCTATACTTATTCTTATCCCCACCTGAGGAAACTCTTTACACAGCTCGATAATTCTATCTTTGAAATATCCGTTTGTAGATATTACTATCCTATTAGTCTTTTTATAAAGCTCCCTAACTATATCGGGCAAGTCCTTTCTTATAAAAGGCTCTCCCCCTGTTATATTCGTAAACTCCATCTCTGGAAGCTTCTTTATCGTATCTAAGGTTATCTCCTCACTAGGCTTAGTAGGGTCCTTATAACAATCACACATATTGCAATGTGCATTACAGCGATACGTAACTATTACAGTTCCATAAAGATATCTCTTCCCCATTTTAATCCTTCTTTCTATATAATTTATATTTCTCAACTATCCAATTTGCATAGCTTATCGGGTCAAACTCGCTCTTTGCAAATTCCAAGCTATTTTGACAAAGCTTCGTATATTCATCTTCACTTAAATTCATAATTAGCTCTATCTTACCTGCAAGCTCGTCTACATCTGTAGCCTTAAATATATATCCTGTTACGCCCTCCTCGACAAGCTCCTTCAATCCTCCTAAGTCACTTGCGATTATAGGTCTTCCCTTTGCCATAGCCTCCATAACTGAATAAGGTCCGTTTTCATACCATTCAGAAGGTACCACTACACATCTACTCTTTTCAACTATAGACTCTAGTTCCTTGCCAGTCTTAAATCCAAGCAGCTCTATCTTATCAGCTAAATTATTTTCTCTGATATAATCTCTGAGCTCCTGCTCCTCTGGCCCTGCTCCCAGCACCTTAAGAGTCACATTTTCTAATTTCTCAACAGCCTTAAAAAGCGTCAACACGCCCTTTTCCCTGCTAAGTCTACCGAAATAAAGAATATAATCACAGACCTCATCTGGCAATCTATACTCAGTACCTACAGGCAGCGGGTTTTTCCTATGTACGATATCCTTTTTAGTAAAATCACCTTCGATTAACTTCCTTCTATAAAAATCAGAAGGCGCTATGTACATATCTATATCATCATATACCTTCTTAAACTTCAAGTAATGAGCCTCTATAAACCCAAGCGCACTTTTCGCAGTCGAATTTTTTATACATTTTTGCTTTATACAATTTATATACTTTTTATTTAAACATTTCTCGCAAATTCCATCACTAGACAGCATAGTGTAATTTGGACATACACAGATTAGATCGTGCATAGTAAAAAATATAGGAATATCAAACTCCTTCAGCGCATCTACTATCGATAACGTAATCTGTCTATGAACTAAATTCAATAT
>NZ_JALEXO010000200.1 GCF_022780145.1 Intestinibacter sp. | reverse complement strand
ATGGGTTTTATAGCTAAAATTATTAAAATTTATAAAATAAAATGTGTAAGTACAAAATAATAAATATTACATAATTTTGCCCTTACACAAAATATATCCTATTTTTTATATTTTAAAATTCGCCCTATGACTTCATTCTTCAATTTTTCTACCTTATCAAAATTCATGTTAGGAACATAGTATTCCTCTATAATATCGTGATTGGATTTTGCTCGTTTCAAATTCGCAATGGCATTATTCATTAAATAATCTACTATATCCTTATCTATTTTTATATCGTCTTTATATCTACTTAATTTTTCTTCGTCGATAAAATCATTTAAATTAATTGATTGTTTATCTTTAAATAAATAGCTTGTAGTTATAGCTACATTTAATTTAGGTATATATACAGCTTGCAGCTTATCTATAATTAACGGAAAATGATATATTTCTACATCTAATCCTTTTTTCAATGCTCGGTTGTAAATACTTCTTAAAAATTCACTTTTACCAACACCTATATCACCACTCAGATAATAAATATTCTCTACGCCTTCAAATAGACTATCTGAATAATCTAAATATCCTACAGGGGTTATCGCTGAACCAAATAGATGTCTACATTTAGGTATTTCTTCACAAAATTCAACTCCATAAAATAACTTATCCATAAAATCATCCGTTGCTTTATTGACTTTTGACCAATCCATACATTTTGAATTTTTAGATTCTATATCTAAATAAATAGGTTCTGCTGATTTTAAAAATTTAAATGCTCTTTGGAAACAGTCACCTATATTGTCATTACATAATTTAATCTCAGATTTATTTTTCTCCAATTTTTCTACATCCCAAAATTCACCAAAGTTAATAATTTCATCGACCGCCCCAGGTAATTTAGGATCAACAATATGTGGTGCAGTTGCATCTAACAAAACTACATTTAAGCCATTTATAACTACTCCATCTAAGGATTTCGGATCTGAGGAACAATAGTGAAGCTCTATATCATATCCCATCTTGACAAATTCTCTCGCGACCTTCTTCATAAATGACGATTTGCCAACTCCTGGTCCACCTTTTAGACAAAATATTCTATTTACATCATCTGGAATTATATAATCAAAAAATGAATAAAAACCATTAGATGTGTTTCCCCCTGGAAACATCTTTCTTATTTTTCCTGCCATAAGCAAATACCTCCTAAAAAAGCTCTATATTAAGATATTTATTTTTGCTTATTTTTGTTACAAAAAAAGAACCTATTATGTAGCATTAATTATCCTACATAATAGGTTCTCTATATTCTAATATCTAATCTACAGTTATTTCATATCCATTCTTAGTGTATTGCTCAACTATTTCAGCCCAGACATCTTCAACACCTGTTTTCTTAGTTGCTGATAGAGGAATCACCTTTTCATCTTTTTCTAACTGCAATTTCTTTCTGATAATGCTTATATGCTTTTGATATTTTCCTCTAGCTATTTTATCTGCCTTTGTAGCGATTACAACGCATTCATAGCCAAAGTGTTTTATCCATTCATACATCATTACATCGTCATTTGTTGGTTCATGTCTAATATCGACTAATAAGAAAATAGCACACAATTCATCTCTATTTTCTAGATAAGTCTCCATTATATTTCCCCATTTATCTTTTTCTGACTTTGCAACTTTAGCATATCCATATCCTGGAAGGTCAACAAAGTAAAATTCATCGTTTATCAAATAAAAATTTATAGTTCTAGTTTTTCCTGGAGTTTGACTAGTTCTCGCGAAATTTCTTCTATTTAGCAGTGCATTGACACAAGAAGACTTTCCGACATTAGATCTACCAACTAAAGCTATCTCTGGCAGCCCTTCAGCTGGATACTGATGTCTTTTTGTAGCACTCATTTTGATTTCTGAATTTCTAATCTTCATTTTTATCACCATCTTTTACTAGAGCGTGCTCTAGTACTTCATCTAAGTGTTTAACTAATACAAATTCCATTTGATCCTTTACGTTTTGTGGTATTTCATCCAAATCAGCTTCACAATCCTTTGGAAGTAAAACCTTCTTGATGCCAGCTCTATGTGCAGCAAGTAATTTTTCTTTAACTCCTCCAACTGGTAAAACTCTACCTCTTAGAGTTATTTCACCTGTCATAGCGACATCGCATCTTACAGGTATCTTAGTTAAAGCAGATAATACAGCTGTAGCCATTGTTACACCTGCTGATGGTCCATCCTTAGGTGTTGCTCCCTCTGGAATATGAATGTGAATATCTTCAGTTTGGTAGAAATCATCAGGAATATTGTATTTATCTGATATTGATCTAATGTAAGAAATTGCAGTTTGAGCAGATTCCTTCATTACATCACCTAATTGACCAGTTAATACAACTTGTCCTTTACCTTTTAGTACATTTACTTCTACATTTAGAGTTACGCCTCCAACTGCAGTCCATGCAAGTCCTGTAACCATTCCTACCTCTGGCTTAGCTCCAGCTAAATCGAAGGTATACTTGTCTTTTCCTAGGTATTCTTCTAGATCCTCCTTCTTAACTACAACTTCAGTTAAGTTTGGATCTTCAACATATTTTTTAGCTACCTTTCTGCATATCTTACCTATAGTTCTCTCTAAGCTTCTGACACCAGCTTCTCTAGTGTAGTAATTTATGATGTCTCTCATAGTAGCATCGTCTATTTTTACAAAGTCTTCTTTAAGACCATTTTCAGCTATTTGTTTTTTAACTAAGTATTTTTGAGCTATGTTTAATTTTTCTTCTTCGATATAACCAGATAATTCTATGATTTCCATTCTATCAAGTAGTGGACCTGGTATTGTGCTCAAGCTATTTGCAGTAGTTATAAATAATATCTTAGATAAATCAAATGGTATTTCTAGATAGTGGTCTACGAAGTTTTTGTTTTGTTCTGGATCTAGAACTTCTAGCATAGCAGACGCAACATCGCCCTTATAGTCAGATGCCATCTTATCTATCTCATCTAGTAAGAAAACAGGATTTTTAGTTTCTGCTTCTTTTACACCGTTTATAATTCTACCTGGGATAGCTGCAACATAAGTTCTTCTGTGACCTCTTATTTCAGCCTCATCTCTTACACCACCAAGAGAAATTCTCACGAATTTTCTGTTCATTGCAGCTGCTATAGATTTAGCTATAGATGTTTTACCTACACCTGGAGGTCCAACTAAGCAGATTATCGGTCCTTTTAGTGATTTAGATAGAGTTCTTACTGCTAAGAATTCTAGGATTCTTTCTTTTACCTTTTCCATACCATAGTGATCGCGGTCTAGTATTTCTTTAGCCTTTTTAATGTCTAATTTATCTCTAGTTTCTTTGTTCCATGGTAGTGAGAATATAGTATCTAAGTAGTTTCTACTTACAGATATATCTGGTGAAGCAGGTGATATTTTAGAGAATTTGTCTATTTCTCTGTTTATTTTAGCCTTTGTATCTTTAGGCGCTTTTATCTTTTTAAGCTTAATTCTGTACTCTTCTGCTTCAGAATTTATATCTTCTTCTTCACCTAATTCTTTTTGTATAGCTCTAAGTTGTTCTCTTAAATAATATTCCTTTTGAACCTTATTCATTTGTTTTTTGACTCTTAGAGTTATTTTCTTTTCAATTTTTAATATATCAATTTCTTCTAGTAAAATTGAATATAAAAGCTCTAATCTTTTAGTTATATCAAATTCTTCTAGTATTTGTTGTTTTTGCTCTGGTTTTAAATATATATTAGCTGCGATAGTATCTACAAATCTATCTGCATTTTCTATTTCTCCTAGTGAAACAAGTATTTCTGGAGAAACTCTATTTCCTATATTTATATATTCTTCAAAAGATTCTAAAACATTTCTAACTAAAGCTTGGACTTCTACATCGTTTTCACTTTCGCTTTGATTGTATATAATTTCATCGACAACAGCTTCAAAAAAGCCTTTATCTTGATTAACTTCTTTTATTTTAGCTCTTGATATACCTTCAACTAAAACACGAACTGT
>NZ_JALEXO010000167.1 GCF_022780145.1 Intestinibacter sp. | reverse complement strand
TGTTAGATGAGAGCACAGACAACAACAATCCTTAGGTAATTTATTTTCAATTTCTTTTATTTTATCATTCATATAAATAAAACCTCCATTATTAACAATTCCATAATTATCGATTTAAAATAAAGACTTTTTTATCATTTTATTTATATTTGATAAAAAATATTACTTTCCCTACTTAAATTTAAAAATTTGTTTTACTAAATAAAGGAATTTTTATTTAAAAAAAATAAGTATAGTAAATAAAAAAGGAGAAAAAATTAAAATGTATGAGTATAATTTCGATGAAAAGAGGAATAATATAGAGGAAATATTAAAAATTTCTATAGAGGAAAGTAGGGAAAAGTATTATTTTGAGCTAGAGTCGTTTAATAATGAGGAAAAACAATCTCACGATAAAGGTATTAAGAAGAAAAAAACTATAATTAAGAATTTAGGTGATAAGGAAGTAAACTATGAGAAAGAGATTATAGACTTTGAAGATATCGATAATTTAAAGTTTGAAACCTTCTATAATGTAGGATTTGGTTTATTTGATATGACTTCATCCGCTATATATAAGTATTTTGAAAATATAAAATTTGAGTACGTTATATTTAAAAATTGCGTATTTAAAAATGTACAGTTTGAAAACTGCGTATTTTTGGGATGTGAGTTTTTAGATTGTAAATTTTTGAATACTAAGTTTAAATCAAGTGAATTTTTTGATGCTTTGAATAAAAATATAACTTACTTTTATAATTCTGATTTTGAAAATTGTACTTTTGATAAAAGCTGTTTAAAACGAGCTGTATTTCAAGGCGATAATATCACAGGTATGTACTTTGTACTTTCGAATTTAAAAAAATGTATATTTGATAGAAATCAAATCGAGGGGATATACTTCTCAGATTGTGATTTGAGATCATTTTCGATGATAAACAGTTTAGTAGCAAAACTCGAATTTGACGATGAATTTTTGACTAAATTAAACGAAAATACATTTTTTGATAAAATTATGATGTCTAATAAAAGCGAAAAAGATTATACTAATATATATAAAATATATAAAAATATAGCTTCACAATTTGAGAGCAATAGACTTTTGAGTATCTCAGGAGAATATCATTATTTGTACAAGTGCAGTGAGAACAAGGTATTAGAGGGTTTTTCAAAAATAAAATCTAAGCTATTTTGGATGATATGCGGATATGGAGAGAGACCAACTTACGCATTGATTACTTCATTTGAGATTGTGCTTGTATTTGCTATAATATACTTGTTTACAGGAATAAGTGTTGGAGGTAGATTTATAAATTACAATTTATCGTTGTTTTTTATATTAGAAAAAAAGGTAATAGTAGTAGATTTTTTAGAGTCCTTGTATTTTAGCTTAGTTACATTTACAACAGTTGGATATGGAGATATAATTCCAATTGGGACGAGCATTATTTTATCGAGTGTTGAAATGATACTAGGTGTTACAATGGTAGGTATATGGACAGCGACACTTGCTAGAAAAATAACAAGATAGATGCTACATATTTAATATTTTGGATAAATATGATAAATTAAAATTATAAAAATAAAAATTTAGTGGGATTTATATATTTGAAAGGACAGTATAGTGAATAATATTTATGATGTAATAATAATAGGTTCAGGTCCAGGAGGATTGAGTGCTGGAATATATTCAGCAATGTCTAAATTAAAAACTTTGGTAATAGAAAAAAATTATTTTGGTGGGCAAATATTAAATACTGGAACGATTGAGAATTATCCAGGGATTTTAGAAGGTGATACAGGTGCATCATTGGCTGATAGAATGGTAAAGCAATGCAAAAGCTTTGGGGCAGAGTTAGTCAAGGATGAAGTTTTAGAGGTTGATTTATACGGTGATATTAAAACTATAAAGTGTAAAAATAACATCTATCAGACTAAAACTGTAATAATAGCAACTGGCTGCAAGCATAGGAGCTTAGATATAGATAGAGAAGATGAGTTTTTAGGAAAGGGGTTATCCTATTGTGCTATTTGCGATGGACATCTATTTGAAGAGCTTGAAGTATATGTAGTTGGTGGAGGAGATAGTGCAGTAAAGGAAAGTATGTATCTATCGAAATTTGCTAAGAAGGTAACTATTTTGAGTAAATACGATGAATTAAAATGTAGCAAATATATTGAAGATAAGTGCAAAAAAGTAGAAAATATATCTATAATAAAAAATGTAAAAATTACTAAACTATTGGGTGAAGACATATTAAATGGGATTGAAATTGAAAACTTAGAATCAAACGAAAAGATCGTCTTTAAGGCTGACGAAGATGATGAAATAATAGGGTTATTTGTATTTATAGGATTGACTGCACAGACAGATTTATTCGAGGGATTACTAGACCTAGATGAAGAAGGTTATATAAAAACCGATCAAAATATGCAGACAAATATAAATGGCGTTTATGCTGTGGGTGATTGTAGATCTAAAAATTTAAGACAAATAATAACAGCTTCAAACGATGGAGCTATTGCAGCGATGAATGCTGAAAAATACGTAAATTAGAATTGATTTGGGGGATATGGCGATGATTAATGTAAATAAAGAAACATTTGAACAAGAGGTATTAAACTACGAAGGAAGGGTTGTCGTAGAGTTCTGGAGTGAAACATGTCAACCGTGTAAAGAATTACTTCCAAAAGTAGAAGAATTATCTAAGAAATACGATAAAAATATGAAATTTTGTAATTTAGATACTAAAACAGCACCTAGAATAGCTATCAAACAAAAGGTTTTGGGATTGCCTGTGGTAAGAGTTTACGAAAAGGGACAGGTTTTAGACGAAACATCTAATGGAGATGTAACAATCGAAAATATTGAAAATATGATAAAGAAATTTATATAATATGTATATAAATGTAAAGTTATTGACTTTATTTACCTTATAAAAAAAGTAACAAACGTGTAAAGATTTGTTACTAATTTGTAATCTGAAGTAACATTTGTGTAACTACAAATTCATAATATTAGGTGGTACTATAATAGTATAAATAAAGAAATAATATTAATTCATTCAAAATAATATGGATGGGAGGAAGACGTTATGAAAAAAGCTATTATAAGTATTATATCAATATTATGTGTAGGTTTAATGGTGGTTGGACCTATAAGAGAATCTTATGCAACTGATTTAAATGATACAAAATTAGAAGAAAATGTAGTTAAGACTACAGAAGAAAAACAAGAGAAAACAGATAAAGTAGTCAAAGAAAAAGAAGCTACTAAACAAGCTGTTAGAGAAGAACAAAAATCTGAAAAGACTACAGCTAAGGAAGAAAAAGCTGCAGTTAAAGAAACTCAAAAGGCAGATGTAAACACAAAGAAAGAAGCTAAAAAAGAAGATAAAAATGTAGCAAAAGAAGAAAAAACAAATGTAAAAGAAAATAAAGATAAAACTGAACAAAAACAACAAGTAAAAGAAGAAACAAATGAAGACAAAGTATTGACAAAAGCAGAAGCTCTACAACTTGTAAAAGACTTCGAACCATCTTTAGATTACGATTACATGGGTGATGAAAATACATATGAATGTATCAAAGAAAACGGAATCAAAGGTTATGTTTTCTTACCACAATGTGAAGGAGATATGGCATACTTAGTTGATAAAGAAACTGGTCACATATATTTCTTCCATCCGAGTGGATACTTTGAATTATTAAAATAATATATTTAAAATACATAAAAAAGCTGAACTTAAAGGGTTCAGTTTTTTTATGTATTGAAACTCTCCTTATTTGTAAGAAAATTTTAAGATTTATATTAGGTAGTATGTAAAACTTAGTTTGTATTATGAAAGTATAATTTGATAAGGAGGCTTAGTCGTGTATAATTATTTTATGAAGATAGCTATAAAAAACAATAGCACATAAATTACAAGGGGAAAGGATATTTTAAAATGTACAATATATTAGTAGTTGATGATGATAAGGAGATAGTTGAGTCTATCGAGATATACTTGAGAAATGAAGGTTATAAGGTATTTAAAGCATACGATGGGATAGAGGCTTTGGATATACTTACAACAGAGGAAATACATCTTATTTTGATGGATATAATGATGCCTAAGCTAGATGGAATCAAGGCGACTATAAAAATTAGACAGGAAAAAAACATACCTATAATCTTGGTGTCTGCAAAGGGTGAGGACACAGACAAAATTTTAGGGTTGAATATAGGTGCCGATGATTACATAACAAAGCCGTTTAACTTGTTAGAGCTAATAGCTAGGGTTAAATCTAATTTAAGAAGATATATGAATCTAGGAAATTATAACAATGAAGTCAGAGAAGATGTACTTAGAAGTGGTGGATTAGAATTAAATACATCTACCAAGGAGGTAAAGGTAGATGGGAATTTAATAAAGGTTACCCCTATAGAATATAGAATATTGGAATTACTCCTTAGAAATAAGGGAATAGTTTTCTCAATAGATGAGATTTACGAAAAGGTATGGAAGGAAGAGAGCTTCAATGTAGAAAACACAGTAGCAGTCCATATCAGGAGAATCAGGGAAAAAATTGAGATAAATCCTAAGGAGCCTAGATATTTAAAAGTCGTATGGGGGATCGGTTACAAAATAGAGAAATTATAGAGGTGATCCTATGAAAAAATTAAAAAATGTATTTTTGCTTGGATTTTTAATATCGTTATCTGTTTTTTTAGGGACTAATTTTTCTTTTTTAATGGATTGTGTTTATGGAGATGGAAGTTTTTATTATATAGCTTCCTCTGTTGAAGAAGGAAATACTAAAATAGAAAAGGATTATTTTAAAAGCAAGCATTTTAATCAAAGTGTAGTAAATGCTATTTTAGATCAGTTAAAATATTCTGTTGCAGATGAAACGAATTATAGTAATGATCCTTCATACAATGATTATGAAGAGACACAAAAGCAATATATAAAATATAGTAAAAAAGATTCAAAGGACTATTTAAAAACTTTAGATAATATAAAATATTTTTCAATTAACAATAAAACAAAGGAAGTATTTACAAATACAAATTACAAAACTATTAGTGAATTCAAGAAAAATGCAAATGGATATTATCAAGCTGAATTTGACAATGAAAATCTAGTAGATAGAAAAATAGATGGTCAAAAATATAACCAAGCAAGTGATTTTAGTTATATGAATGAAGATGTGGATAATAATGACGATATAAGCGCTTATATTTCAATTTCTGAAAATATAGTAAAAAGTGGGAATTTAGCTTATGATTATAGGAATTATCAGGAAACATTAAAGCAATACGATATTTGCAAAAAGGTTGGTTTGCCATCACTTGTATTAGCAGTTGTATTTTTATCAGTATATATAATTATGAATTTTAAGCTTCCTAAAACTAAGAGAGAATTTTGGCATTATTACAACAAAATTCCTTTAGAAGTAGTAATGACTTTTTTAATTACAGATATAAGTTTTATTTTTATTGCGACTGATTCAGAGTATGGAACAATGGTCAATCAGCTATGTATAATACCTATTTTTATATTATTATTTTACTTTGTTTTATTTATAAAACAGATTTCGAATTTTGATAGAAAGAGGGATTTTTTTAAGACTAGCTGGATTTTTAGAATAATATGTTGGTCATTTAGAAAATCAAAGGAAGCTCTTAAAGAAGCTAGAACATTGCTTCAAACTAGTCAAAAATTTACTTTAATAAAGAAAATAATAGTACTTGCTGTTATATGTGCTTTTGCAGAGTTGTTTTTTGGATTTATTATGATTGATGCTTATATCGACCTTTTAGGGTTAATAATAGTATTTGGAATACAGCTTGGATTTTTAATATATTTAGTTAGAAGATTATCTTATCTAAGTGAGATAATGGATGGTGTTCACAAAATAAAAGAAGGTCAAGTTGATTATAAAATAAAAGAAAAAGACGATTTATATTTCAAAACTCTTGCAAATGATGTAAACAACATAGGTGAAGGTCTTGAAAATTCAATTGAAGGCAGAATCAAGAGCGAGAGAATGAAGAGTGAGCTGAGAACAAATGTTTCTCACGATTTAAAAACACCTCTTACTTCTATAATAAATTATGTCGAGCTTATCAAGAAGGAGGAAGACATAAGCCCAGATTATTTGAAGGATTATGTAAATGTTTTAGATAAAAAATCAAAGAGACTTAAGGTCT
>NZ_JALEXO010000166.1 GCF_022780145.1 Intestinibacter sp. | reverse complement strand
TCGTTTGCGTAGTCTATTGCATCTTCTCTTGATTTTATATCCCAGATTCTCCATGGAGCTATAACCTTTATAGATGGATCTAGTGCTGCTATAGTTCCTTCGAATCTAACTTGGTCGTTTCCTTTTCCTGTACAACCGTGGCATATGTATTTAGCCCCTTCCTTTTGAGCTATTTCAACTAATTTTTTAGCTATTATAGGTCTAGCTAAAGCTGTTCCTAGAGGATATCTATTTTCATATAGAGTTTCTGCTTTTATTGCTTGATATATAGTAGTAGTTATGAATTCTTCTCTTAAATCTTCAACGTAAGCTTTTACAGCACCACTTGCTTTAGCTTTGTCTTCTATTTTACTCATATCGTCATCTTGACCTACATTTGCACAAACTGCTATAACATCTAAATCATAATTTTCTTTTAACCATGGAATAGTTATTGAAGTGTCTAATCCACCTGAATATGCTAATACAACTTTTTCTTTCATTTTTATTGTCCTCCTAATAAATCACGTTATTTTAATTAAAAAAGCCTCTTAGTAATAATTACTAAGAGGCGACATTGCGCGGTACCACTCTTATTAATAAATTTATCCTAATTATATAAAAAACGCCTCTTGTAAAATCAAGAGACGAAATATTTCCGCGTTACCACTCTAATTAATAAGATAAACTTATTCACTCTCCCTTTTAAGGCAAGGTACTCCTATTATCCTACTGAAATTTCAGATAATCTTCTCCAAAGCTCTCTTCATTTATCTCACAATTACCGAGCTTCCACCGTCCTCGGCTCTCTATAAACTTAAAATAAACTACTTTCTTCTTCAACGAATTTGTCTTATTAAATATTTATGAATTAATAATAAATCAAATGGGTAAAAATGTCAACAGTATTTTGTATATATTATTCTAATATTTTACTCTGTATAAAAACAACCCTTTTGCTGGAGCAGTTTCAGGAGATTTTGATCTATCTTTTAATTCTAGTATATTTTTTACTTCTTTTGCAGTTATTTTGTGGTGGCCTGCATCTATAAGTGTTCCTACAATTATTCTGACCATATTGTATAAAAATCCATCGCCCTCTACGTAAATTTCTATAATGCCGTCAGTTTCGTTTATAGCTATAGAGTAAATTTCTCTTATATGGCTTTTCTTTTTAGATCTAGACGAACAAAAGCTAGTAAAGTCGTGTTTTCCTATAAATACCTTTGAAGCCTCTCTCATAGAATCTATGTCTAGTTTTTTAGCTACATGACAAGTGTACTTTCTGTTAAATGGACTTGGGTATTTGTTGTTGTCTATTTTGTATAGGTACACCTTTCTCTTGGCGTTATATCTGCTGTGAAATCTATCGTCTACCTCCTCAATATCCTTTATTCCTATTGATTGTGGCAGATATTCGTATAAATACTTTTGGATTTTACTTAACGAATAATCGCAGTTTGTCTTGAAATTAACTACCTGTCCATAGGCATGAACTCCCATATCAGTTCTTCCAGAGCCTATTATCTCTATATCCTCTCCTGTCATCTGGCTTAAAACAGCTTCTAGCTTGCCCTGTATTGTATTTTGGTTGTCCTTTAGCTTTTGAAATCCCTTAAAATTACTTCCATCGTATTCAATTACCATCTTTATATTTCTCATATTTTTCCTCTTTTCTTTTGATAACATAGAAAAAATGTGAATAAATCACATTTTTCCCCTATTCTGCAATAGCATCTATTAAATTGTTTTTCAAAGTGAATGTAATATTTGTTCCTTCTCCTTTTTCACTCTCTAATATCATTTTTCCCTTGTGAAGCTTTATAATTTCGTTGCTTATTGCAAGACCTATACCGCTTCCTGATTTATTGTAATCCTCTTGGAAAAATTTTTCTAAAACCCTGTCTAGATTTTGCTTTTCTATACCGATGCCGTTGTCTGTTACAGAAAAAGTCGTGTATTCTTCTCCCTGTGACAATCTCACAACTACATATCCACCTTCATCTGTAAATTTAATCGCGTTTTGTACAAGGTTTATTAAAACCTGTCTAAGTCTATTTTTATCGCCTTGTATCTCGACTATTTCCCTCTCTTTTGTGTTAAATTCTGTAAGTAGAGTTATATTTTTCTCACGCGCCTTAACACCAAGCTGATTTACGACATCTTTAGCAAGCTTAGCCACATTTACATTGCCTATTTGAAGTCTTATCCTATCTGAGGCTAGTCGTGAAAAATCTAAAAGCTCCTCTACTAATGTTATAAGTCTCTCTGTTTCATCCTGTATAATTCCAAGCCCTAAATCTAGCTCTTCTTTGCTTATACCTTCATAGCTTAATGTTTCACTCCATCCTTTTATAGATGTAAGCGGCGTTCTAAGCTCGTGAGAAACTGAAGATATAAATTCTTCTTTTAATTTTCTAGTTTTATCTATTTCCCTAGCCATATGATCAAAGGTTCTAACTAAATCTCCAATTTCATCATCGTGTAACTTTTCGTTACTCAATGTTATATTGTAATTACCTTGGGCAAGCTGATTTGCTGTCTTTTTCAAATCCTGTATAGGCTTGATTAATGAATCTGCAAATCTCAAGCTCAGAAGGAAACAAATAAGCAATATAAGTATACCACCTATAAAAATACCAATTCCCATCCTTATCATGACACTATCTACTTCATTTAAGGATATGCTATACCTAACTACACCCTCAATTGAATTTCCTACCTTAATAGGAACAGATATACTCATTACGTGGTCTTTTGTCCTCAATATGTTGTATGTGAAAATATTATAGCCTTCATTTCCCATAAGCGCGTTATTTACATCGTCGTAATTTATTTTTTCTCCAGTTTTTATACCGTATTGATCGACTAAGACCTCTTTATTCTTATTTATAATTTGAATTCCTAAATTAATATCTTTATTGACATTTTCTCTTTCTAATATGTCGTTTATCGCATCCTCAAAGCTCGTGAAATTTACAGCTGAAATATTATCTACCTGTTGCTCTAGATAAGTTCTAGCTATACCATGATAATATTCCTTCATATAAAATACAAATAAAACCTCGAACAATGCCACAGTAATTGCAATCATTATAAAGTAATATTTTACTACCCTTCTTCTTAATCCTTCTAAATGTAATGTCAACCTTAGTCTTCCTTTCTAAAGCAATATCCATATCCCCAAATAGTTTGTATGTATTTTGGTTTTGATGGATCATCCTCTATTTTATTTCTTATTCTTCTGATATTTACGTCTACTATTTTGAAATCATATAAGTAATTATTGCCCCAAACCTCAGTTAATATTTGGTCTCTGCTTAGAGATTCTTTGGCATTTGTCATTAAATATTTAACTATAGAAAATTCTGTAGGTGTCAATTCTATTTCTTTTCCATTTTTAAATAATTTTCTCTTGTCCAAATCAAGCACAAAAGGGTCTGATACTATTTTGTTTAATTTCATAGAGCTTTCTTCTTTTTTAACTCTTCTAAGCAGTGCAGCTACTCTAACTAACAGTTCTTTTATACTAAATGGCTTTACTATATAATCGTCAGCTCCAGATATAAATCCTTCTAGTTTATCCTCCTCTTGAGCCTTTGCAGTAAGCATTATTATACCAACTTGGTCAAATTTTTGTCTTATATATTTGCATACCTCTATACCGCTCATATCAGGAAGCATAACATCTAAAAGAGCTATTGAAATATCGTTATTTGATGTTATTTTTTCTATAGCTTCACTACCGCTACCTGCTTCTATTATTTCGTATCCTTCCCTTTTTAAGTTTATACTTACAAAGCTTCTTATACCTATTTCATCTTCTAAAACTAATATTTTTTCCTTCATTTTTATCCTCCATCGAAGTTTATTCACTTATTTTTGAAAAATAATCCTTTATTATATCCACAGTCAAGTCAAATTTTTTCAATTGCTTTTCATTTACATCAGAAATAGAAAATACATATTTTTCTGTTTCAAATACATTTATATTCGATTTACTTATATTATTTGAATCCTCGACTATATTTTTTTCTGTTAGATTAAGTGTAAATAAATCTTTTTTATTCTCCTCATTTTTAGTATTATAAAAATCATTTGAATCGTAGTAATAGAATTTATACACTCTAAAATTGTTATTTGTATCTTCAGTTTCTTCAGTTATATATATTTTACCAACTAAATTATTTGGTATTAAAAATTTAAAATTATTTTCATAATTATAATAAATTTGGTTTACAAACAATAAATCGGCATCCTCGCCTTTTTTCTCGTTGTACTTATTCCAGCTGACTATAGCACTTGTAGGTGAAGCGTCTGTAATCAATGTATCTATAGTGACGCTATTTGAATCGACAATAGGTATATTAATTATTCCATCCTTATTTATATCCTCAACTTTAACGTAATATGGATTTAATACCTTTTCATAATCTTTTTCAAATGCATTTACAAACTCGTTATCTTCTAGATAAATTATTTCTGTAATATATCCGCTTTTTTCAGTATACGGTAGACTTAATAATAATGCTTTTTTCTTATTTGATGCTATGTTTCCAACAGATATATTTATATCCTCAAAATTTTTCACATCATCTAATCTAATGCTGTCTATAATAGATAATTTATCATCCTTCAAATTACAAGCGTATACATTCATTTTATCTGTACTATTATTATAATTATAAACTATTAAATCTAAAATTTTATCATTATTTATATCTTGTACTAAAACACCTAATTTAGTGAATCTATTTCTGTTAAAATAATTAAAATTATTTTTAGAAATCAATTCGTTTATCTTACCATTTTCATACCTACAAATAGTAAGTGTAGTCATATATTCATTTTCTATTAGCAAAATTATTTCCTTATTACCATCTTTATCTAAATCATAGAAATTTGCGTATTTTATTTTACTTCCCGATTCAGTATAAGAAATATCATAACTTTCATCGTTGTTGGAATCTAATATAGTAAATCCAACCTCATTTTTTACTCTTATGCCTTCCTTTTTTTCAAAAAATACTACTTCATCATTTCCATCCTCGTCTAAATCAACTTTATTTATTTTTCCCACTTCCATGGAGTTAGACGGCAAAACTAAAGCAGCACTTCCTAAAACTCTAGTTACTTCATCTGATAAATCTTTTTCATCTGAATCGTAAACAGGCAATTTGCTAAATAGACTTTCAGTTGTATATTCTCTATTATAACAGCCTGTACACAATACAGTAACTAAAGAAAGCATGCCTACTAATTTTAGTAGCTTCATCATTTTCCTCCTATTTTCTGATATATTATTTCTTTTACTTTAATTATACAATAATTAATATAAAAATCAAAAGAGTTGTGCATTAAATGATTAATTAAATCACATCATTTATGACAACTCTCTAAATTATAATTCACATTTATTTATAATAAAGCTTTTTATAGTCTATTCTTCTTTAAAATTTTGATCTGACCAGACTATTTCTTCATTATATTCGTCTGTATCTTCTTCTACAAGGTCGCCTCTGAAATTAGACTCTTCTTCTTCTACTTGATTATCTTGTATATTTACTTGTTCAACTTCTTTTATATTTACATCTTCTTCTTTATTTTGAAGCTGATTATTTTTTTTATGAGTTCTTCTTTTACTTTGTTTTTTATTTACTTTATTTTCTGCACCGTTTTGTAGCTGTTTGCCTTTATGGCTTTTTTTCGCCTTAGATTTTTTTTCTTTTACAGATTCACCTGATTTATCTAGCTCTTTATCGTTTTTTTTGCTTTTAGTATCTTGCTCTTCTTGTTTATGTTTTTTGCTTTTTTTACTGTTCTTTCCTAAGTTCAATTTGAGCGAATTTTTTTTAGGTCTAGACTTTGAATGTGTTTTATTTTCCTGTAAATCGAATTCCTCTTTTCTCTCTTCTGGAACGAGCTTATTTAAAATTACATCATTGTATTTTTCTTCATATTGCTCTTGATTGTTGTTTTCAATATTTTTATTTTTATAGCCTTTTTTATTGTGCTTTGCCCTCATTTAAAATAACACCTCCTAAATGCTATATAATATTTATATTTTTATATTCTCGCTTTTATAACATTTAAGAGGTAAAATTTTATTATTTTCTAGGTGGCTTTGGTCCTAAATATTGGTATAAATAGCTTTTTAGCATACCGTTGTACAGCTTTCTCTTTTTAGTGGCATCTTGACCGAACTCATTTTCAAAATCTTCATAAGAAGTTATCATATAATATGACCAATTTTTTAATTTTCTAAATGCATATCCAAGCTGTTTATAAAGCATTTTTACAGATTCAACATCTTCAAGTCTTTCTCCATAAGGTGGATTTGTAACTATAAATCCGTACTCCTCGTCGCTTTTGAATTCTGTTGCATCTGCCACGTTAAATTCTATATAATTTTCAACGCCTGCTATCTCTGCATTTTCTCTAGCTATCTCTATTACTTCCTCGTCTATATCGTATCCGTAAATTTTAAAGTCTATATCTTCGTTCATAAGATCATATGCTTCTCTTCTAGTATCCCACCAAATTTTTTTGTCTAGTGTTCTCCATTTTTCAGATATGAACTCGCGGTTAAGCCCTGGAGCCATATTTATACCCATCATAGCTGCTTCTATAAGTAGAGTTCCAGATCCACACATAGGGTCTACTAAAGTTCTTCCTGGCTTCCAAGGAGTTAAATACATTATAGCCGCAGCTAATGTCTCTCTAATTGGAGCTTTGTTTGCCTTTTCTCTATATCCTCTTTTGTGAAGAGCTACACCTGTAGTATCTATTGTAAGAGTTACTTTGTCCTTGTGAATAAACACGTAAATAGGGTATTTTTCCTTGTCCTCTTTAAGTCTTCCAGTTTCTAGATAGCTTTTTTTAAGGCTTTCTACTACTGCCTTTTTAACTATAGATTGTATATCTGGTATAGAATGTAATTTTGATTTTATTGAAGATGCCTTAGTTATTGGAAATTGAGCTCCGTATGGTATGTATTTAGCCCAATTTATTCTCTTTGTACCTTCAAATAACTCGTCAAAGCTTTTAGCTTCAAACTCGGCCACCTTTAAATGAACTCTCTCTGCACATCTAAGCCACATATTTGCCTTTGCTATACCGTACTCATCTGTCTTATATGTAACCCTTCCATCTTCTGTTTTTACTATTTCAAATCCTAAATTTTTAATCTCATTTGCCAGCATTTTTTCCACACCAAAAAAACAAGGCGAGATTAGAGTATATCCTTTTTCCATTTATCTATCAGTCAGCACTTACTTCTGACTCTCTCCTTTCATTTATTTATTTAAACTTCCCATTTCATATCCATTTAAATCTAATGTCACGTATTTAAATCCTATATCTTTAAGTTTAGTATACACATTTTTCATCATTTCATCATCAAAAAATTTACATATTTCGTCCTTAGCTACTTCTATTCTAGCTATATCACCGTGTATTCTAACTCTATACTGTCTAAAACCTAAATCTTGAAGGTAGTTTTCAGATTCTTCTACTAATCTAAGCTTTTCTTCTGTTATTTTATCTCCATAAGGAATTCTACTTGCAAGACATGCAAAAGACGGCTTATTATATGTTTTTAATCCCAATTTTTTTGATAAAATTCTTATTTCTTCTTTAGTAAGCCCACAATCTTTTAAAGGACTTACTATTTCTAATTCTTCAAGCGCCTTAAGTCCAGGTCTATAATCACCTAAGTCGTCTAGATTTGTTCCATCTAATATGTATTTTATATTGTTTTTTAAAGCGTAATTTTTAATCATATCGAAAACTGCGCATTTACAATAATAGCATCTTTTTGGACCGTTTTCAATAAAACCTTTTTCATTGAAATTATCTACCTTTATTACTTCATGCTTAACTCCAAATTCTCTGGTGTACTCTTTGGCTTCTTCAATCTCTCTATTAGAATGCATCATAGCATGTACAGTTACTGCGACTGCATTTTCTCCAAGCACATCACTTGCCACTTTTAGTAAGAAGTTGCTGTCTACTCCACCAGAATAAGCTATCACGACTTTTCCCATTTCCTTTAATTTATTTTTTAATAATTCATATTTCTTTTCTATATTCATTTTTTATCCTGCCTTCCTATTTTCAATACATCTTTGTAAATCTACAGTAATTATATATAAACGAGAATTATAAATCTACATAAACTTTATATTAATTATAAAATATTTATTATATATTCATATTTTTCATATTTATTTTATATGAATTATATCGCATTAAATTTAATTATATATTATATTTTAATTTTATGTTATATTATTTATATACAATATTTAGGAGGAATTGACATGGCAGCAGATTACAGCAAAATATTAGACAAATTAGTTAGATTAAATAGGGGTATGAATTTAAAGCTTAGAGATAACACAAATATACTAGATGTAAATATATACAATCAGACGCTTTTAACACTTGAGCTTGAATCTACAGATTTAGATAAACACAGCGAGTATATCTACAACAGAATAATAGAGCTTGAAAATGTTACGATGTACATACCGAGCGTATATATAAAAGAAGACTAAATTTTAAAAGGGCTACCACAAAATAATTTGTGTTTAGCCCTTTAAAATTTCTCTTTCATATTATTCTAATATTATCCTACAGACATTGCTGTTATTATTTATCAAAGCTATGTTATATATAAAATATATAATTCCATCATAAGGAGATATTATTTTTTGTAAAACTTCAGATTCATAAGGGTCGAGTACTTCTCCGATTAAATCTCCCTTTTTAATATATTGACCTAATTGTATATATGTTCTAAGTATACCTGCCTTATTTGATTTGACATATACTATATCATCTGAATTTATATGTTTAGTTTTATAAAAATCATCTTTTAAATTTTCCTTGTATACACCTATATTTATTAAGAAATTTTTGACAGCGTCTAGCACTGTTTCTGTAGAAGAATCGTTTATTTTTTCGTTTTCACCTATATATATAGAAAATGCATTTGTGCCCCAAATCTGCCAATTGTAATTTAATGTAGTCGTATCGTATGGATTTACTGATCTTATGTAGCTAAAAGGAAGTCCAAAATAATCCATAAGCTCTGGCTTTTCGTATCCGGTCTTCATCATAGTTACATGTGGAATAAACTCTCCTTTTAGATAATAGCTAGTAAACTGAATTCCATATTCAAAATCCTTCACATACTCAAATACATTATAAGCTATTCTCTGTGTAGTTTCACCTAAGTCATACCCTGGAAACATCCTGTTT
>NZ_JALEXO010000157.1 GCF_022780145.1 Intestinibacter sp. | reverse complement strand
TATATTCAAAATTATACTTTTGGATTTGAGCATTATATGGCGTATTTAGACAGACTTGATTTGGATTTTTTAATTTCTGAATGTAATACTAGCAAGGAAACTGTGGAGAAAATCGCTCGTATTTACTGTGAAAAATATTCTACAATATTAATTGGTCATGGACTTCAAAGATATAAAAACGGTGGAAATACTATAAGAGCTATAAATGCACTTGGGGCTATAACTGGTCAAATTGGATTTTCTGGAGGCGGCGTTAATTATGCAAATAGTATTTATCCTCCAGTTTTAGATACTGATCCATATAAGAGCTATATATATGCTGATAACAGGGAATTTTATGTCAGCCATATTAGTGATTTTATTGAAAAACCAGAAGAATATTCTGTAGGGTGTGATGATAGTACCCCTGTAAAGGCAATTGTGGTTACGACGAGTAATTTATTGAATCAATTGCCGGATTTGAACAGATTGAAGGAGGTTTTTTCAAAAATCGAATTTAAGGTCTGCTTTGATTTATTTATGACTGATACTGCTCAGATGTGTGATTTATTTATACCTACGAGTACAACACTTGAAAGTGAAGATTTGATTTTTTCATCTATGTGCAATCCATATCTAACTTATAATGAGTGTGCAGTTGAACCTAGACACAAACTGATGGACGAATATTATTTCTTTATGGAAGTTGCTAGAAAAATGAATATAGAGAATTATCCATTTGTAACAAAGCAGGAATATTTAAGCGAGGTAATTAAACCTCTTGATAAATATTATAAGGATATAGATTTAGAATTTATTAAGAATAATTACGTAAATATACAACAAGATGTAGCTTGGAAGGATAAAAAGTTTGAAACTGTGACAAAGAAATATGAGTTTTATAGTTTACAAGCTTTACATGATGGTGTTATTCCGATACCTGTCTATGATGCTATAGAGAAAAATGGTGATTCTAAAAAATTTAGGTTGTTGACTATGCACCATAAAAATACAATATCGAGTGCTCATTTTATGGATGAAGAGGGTATTTGCAAGATTTATATCAACGATAAGGATGCTAAAGAGCTTAATGTTAAAGAAAATGATACAGTTAGAGTAAAATCTCACAATGGAGAGATAAATGCACGTGTTAGGATTGATGAAACTATGTTGTCCGGCGTAGTAAACATATACCAAGGCTGGTGGAAGAAGCATGGAAATCCAAACTACTTAATAGATAGTGGAATATCAGATTTTGGTGGTCAGGTAGCATATTATGATACATTTGTAGAGATAGAAAAAGTTTTATAGAAGATCATAAGGTATAAACGATTTTAAAATAAATTTGTTTATACCTTTGTTTTTTTATGTATATAAATACAAAAAAAGGAAATAATGATAATAGTATTTTTTAGTTTTTTAATTATAGCTTCCATAGACAGGATTAAACAAAACTAGCTAAATTTCATTGAAGGAATCAATTTGTAAAAAATAGAATTGATTATCAGTAAGCTTCAAATGGGAGGGATGCCAAGTGATTAAATGTTATTTAGATGATAAGACGCTATTGGTTCAATTTACAACCACAGAGTTAGATCATCATGTATCTACTTATGTAAGAGAAAATGTAGATGAAATTATAATGAGAAAAAATATAAAAAATATTATATTTGATTTTCAAAACATAAGATTTATGGATTCTTCAGGAATAGGAGTTATTATAGGTCGATATAAGAAAATTGCCAATGCTCATGGAAAGGTATCTGTAATAAATATGAATCCGAGAGTAGAGAAGGTTTTTAATTTATCGGGAATGGGAAAAATAATAAACGTATGTAAGTCATATGAAGATGCGATAAATTCTTAATAAGGGGGAACTACATTATGAGTAATATTATGGAAGTAAAGTTTTCTGCAAAATCAGAGAATGAGAGCCTTGCAAGAGTAATAGTTGCATCTTTTGCAGCTAAATTAGATCCAACTATAGATGAATTATCAGACATAAAAACTGCTGTATCTGAAGCTGTAACTAACGCGATTATCCATGGATATGAAGAGGATGAGAGTAAGTTTGTACATCTTAGATGTGAATTAATTGAAAATACTATAAAGATAGTCGTTGAAGATTACGGCAAGGGCATTGAGGATGTAGAAGAAGCTAGACAGCCGATGTTTACATCGAAGCCAGAGCTAGAACGATCTGGTATGGGATTTTCATTTATGGAGAGCTTTATGGATGATGTGCAAGTAGCATCGATAGTAGGAGAGGGAACTAAAGTTATAATGACTAAAACGATAGAAATACCTAAATAAATTCAGAATAGAGGTTTGATTTATGGGGATAACTGCTAAAAAGGAAGAAAAAAAGCATTTACTTAGCCATGAGGAGACTTTAGAATTAATTCAAAAAGCTCAAAAAGGAGATGAAGACGCTAAGGAATTGCTTATATCTAGCAACCTCGGGTTAGTCAGAAGTGTCGTTGGCAAATTTGCCAATATAGGCTATGAAAGAGATGACTTATTTCAGTTAGGATCTATAGGTTTGATTAAAGCTATATATAAATTTGATCTTAGCTACAATGTAAAATTTTCTACATATGCTGTGCCGATGATTTTAGGAGAAATAAAACGATATTTAAGAGACGATGGCATGGTGAAGGTATCTAGATCGCTTAAGCAGCTTGCAATTAAAATTAAGGTGCAAGGAGAGGAATTGAGCAAAAAATTAGGTAGAGATCCCACTATAGAAGAAATAGCAGAAGAATTAAACGTCGAAAAAGAAGATGTAGTAATGGCTATAGAGTCTAATTTTTCAGTAGAATATTTGCAAGGAGTTATACATGAAGAAGAGGGTTCACCTATATGCCTTATAGACAAAATAGCTATGAAAGGAGAAGATGAACAGGATAAAGTAGTAGACAACATACTTCTCAAA
>NZ_JALEXO010000279.1 GCF_022780145.1 Intestinibacter sp. | reverse complement strand
AAACTTGCTGCCTACACCAAGCTCACTTTCTAATTTAATATTTCCATTTAGAGCCTTTACCATGTGTTTTGTAATTGCAAGTCCTAGTCCAGTTCCACCTACACTTCGACTTCTCGCCTTGTCTACCCTATAAAATCTCTCAAATACTCTATCTATATCCTCTTTAGGTATTCCTATACCATTGTCTTGTATTTCAATGAATACTTTATCTTGTTTTACATATTGTCTTACTTTTACATTTCCATTTTGTCCTGTGTATTTTATTGCATTTTCAATTATATTTAGCAGTATCTGTCTTATATATCCTGAGTATTCCCACAAATCTACATCTTCATTTTCAAATTGATAGTCTATTTTTATATTTTTATTTTTAGCGATATAACCTACTATTTCGTGTACCTCTTCAAAAATTTCAAATAAATCTACTTTCTCTACTTTCTTCTTAACTTTATTTTCAACAGTAGACAATAATAAAATATCATCTATCAACCTAGATAATCTAGTTGTTTCATTTTCTATAATCCCTAAAAATCTATTCTTCGTATCTACATCTAAATTTTCTGTCATCTTTAATGTCTCTACAAATCCCTTTATAGATGTAAGAGGTGTTTTTAATTCATGGCTTACATTTGCGACAAATTGTTTTCTCATATTTTCAAGCTTTACATAGTCTGTAACATCTTCAATATTTATAATGAACCCTATTACAGCATCTGTATTTTTGAAATAAACTGGATCTATCTTTATTTTATAAATAATATCCTTTGATATATTCTTTTGTACAACAACACTGTTTTCACTCGACATATTATATAAAATACTTTCTAAAACAGTTTTATTCTTTATAAACTGTCTTATACTTTTTCCTTCTGGTAGTATCAACTCATCGCCTTCTACCATTTTTTTTGCCAATTCATTTATTAAAAGTATTCTACCCTTAGTATCTATCGCCAAAATTCCATGAGATACACTTTGCATAATTGATTTTAACTGTATATTTTTATTTGTAATATCTTTTATAGTAGAATTTATTGTATCTATCATAGAATTGAAATTTTTCGCAAATTCTCCCATTTCGCCAGACATCTGACTTCTCACTCTAGAATCAAATTCCTTATTGCTGATATCCTTTGAAACCTTCATAAATTCTTTTAGATATGTCCTCAAGCTCACAGTATATCTAATCAAAACTACAGCCACAATAGATAAAATTAATATTATAAAAATATACAATTCATTCAAAAGTTGTATCTCTTTCATCTTAATTCACCTCAAAATATCATTTAATTTTATAACCTACCCCTCTTATTGTCTCTATAAATTTACCATCATCATCTCCTATTTTTTTTCTCAAATGTCTGATATGAACATCTAGTGTTCTCGTTTCGCCGTAATAGTCATATCCCCATATTTTATCTAGTAAAAATGTTCTAGTCAGAACATTTCCTCTATTTTCAAGAAGTAATTTTAATATTTGGAATTCCTTTAATGTCAATTCTATCTCTTGTCCATTTTTAGTTACAATATGCTTGTTTACGTTTACTTGTATATCATCAGCTTTTAAAATATCTTCCTTTTCATTTGAGCTGTATTTATATCTTCTAAGTACTGAGCTAATTCTAGCTAGAACTTCCTTTACGCTAAATGGCTTTGTAATATAATCATCAGCACCATCGTGCAGTCCTTCTAATTTATCTTCTTCCATATTTTTTGCAGTTAGCATTATTACTGGAATTTGTTCTAATGCTGCATCTGATCTTATTTTTTTCAAAAGATCTATTCCGCTTATATTTGGAAGCATCCAATCTAGAAGAATTAGATCTGGTTCAAATTCTTTTGTTTTTAAGTATCCATCAAATCCATCATAGGAATAATCGACTTTATATCCATTATTCTCAAGATTAAATTTTAATAGTTCTACTATATGAATTTCATCATCTATAATTAATATCTTTTTCATAAAATCCTCCTTATTTTCCAACTGGAATTATAAGTGTTTGACTAAATTCCTTTTCTAAGCTCTTGTTTTTATTATATGTAAATTCGACTAATTCCTCTTGAGCATTAATTCTTTTTTCATTTTCTGCTAGTTGTTTCTTTTCATAAGAGCCATCGCTCTTTAATATTTTAGCCTTTACATTATCCTTTAAGTATAAATCTAGGATTTCCTTTATTTCCTGTTGAATATCCTTATCTTCTACTATTCCCATAGTTTCTACTCTCTTGTTTAGATTTCTATACATCCAATCTCCACTTGATATGTATATTTCTTCCTTTCCATCATTATAGAAATAATATATTCTACTGTGTTCAAGATATCTTCCTACTATACTTCTAACCCTTATATTTTCACTTAATCCTTTTATTCCTGGCTTTAAACAGCATATACCTCTGACAATTAATTCTATTTCTACACCCGCTTGAGATGCTGCATAGAGCTCTGTAGTTATGCTTTTATCTAGAAGAGAATTCATTTTTGCTATTATCTTAGCTTTTTTACCTTGTTTTGCATTTTCAGTTTCTCTTCTTATCATTTTTTCAAATTTATCTCTGAAGCCATAAGGAGCTATAGTTATTTTTTCCATATTATCTGGTGATGCATAACCTGATAACATATTAAATAAAGTCGATGCATCCTTCCCAAATTGCTCATCAGCAGTAAGTATCCCCATATCTGTATAGAATTTTGCTGTGACGTCATTGTAGTTTCCTGTTCCAAAATGAACATATCTTTTTATTTTGTCCTTTTCTTTCCTTACAACTAATAGTATTTTGCAGTGTGTCTTTAGTCCTATCACCCCATATATAACATGACACCCTGCTTTTTCAAGCTTTTTAGCCCAAGTTATATTGTTTTCTTCATCGAATCTAGCCTTTAATTCAACTAAAACTGTAACCTGTTTTCCTTTTTCTGCTGCCTTAGTCAATGCTTCTATTATAGGTGAGTTTCCACTTACTCTATACAATGTCTGTTTAATTGCAAGTACATTCGGATCCTCTGCTGCTTTCTTTACCATATCTACTATGATATCAAAAGATTCGTAAGGATGGTGCACAAATATATCTTTTTCTTTTATATATCCAAAAATATCTGTTCTATGTGGTATTTTAATATTTGCCATTTTCACATTTTCATATTTTAGCTCATCAAATCCTTCTAAAGAACCTAATTTATTTAAAAAAGTAAAATCTATTATACCGTTTATTTTAAATATATACTTATCATCAATTTCTATCTCATCTACAATTATATCTAATATTTCATTAAAATACTCACTATTTCCATTTGATTCTATTTCAAGTCTTACTGCATCTCCCCATTTTCTTTATTTTAAAGACTCTTCCATAGTTTCCAATAAGTCCATTGCATCTTCTTAGTCGACATCTAAATCCGCATCCTTCGTTATTCTATAAGAACAGCTATACAATACCTCATGACTGCTAAATAACTTAGGTAAATTTGATTTTATGACATCTTCTAATAAAACAAAGTCTACTCTATTTTCATCATTAGGTATTGCTATTAAACGATTTATTACAGATGGAACTTGTATAGTCCCAAATACATGTGCATTGCTATTAGATGTCTTTAATAATGCGGCTATATTTAAAGTTTTGTTAAGTAATAAAGGAAATGGTCTCGCTGAATCTATAACCATAGGAGTTAAAACTGGATATATTTCTCTTTCATAATAATCATCTATATATTTTTTTGATTTTTCACATAAGTTTTTATATTTATGTATTTTTATATTTTTTAATGATAATAATCTTGTAAGTTCATTATAACAGCTATATTGTTCTTCTATCAAAAATCTAACCTTTTCTATTATCTTTTCTAATTGTTGACTTGGATTCATACCAGCTATATCGACTGAATCAATGTTTTTTTTATGATTTCTCAACAAAGAAGCTACTCTCACCATAAAAAATTCATCTAAATTCGAATTAAAAATTGATAAAAATTTTACTCTATCTAATAACGGATTTTCTTCATTACGTGCTTCATCTAATACTCTTTTATTAAATTCTAACCAGCTTAATTCTCTATTAAAAAAATTTTGTGGATAATCGTACATTTTATTCATTCAATCTATCTCCATTCTAAAAATATTCAAAATTAAAATCTTCAATATTATAGTAACATTATAAAAAGTTATCTAACCTTATTTTTATGTAAACTATGTTATGTTTTTGTAAAAAACAAGATATTTTGCTATTTTTTGATATTATTATTGATATAATCTTAATAATATTTATTATCTAATTAAATTAAATTTATGGAGGTACGACATTGAATAGAGTTGCAATTATAGATATAGGATCTAATTCATTAAAATTAATAATGGCTGATATTTACGACAATAAATTTTTTCAAATATCTTACGAAAAAAAAATCAAATTAAGATTAAGTAATTATAAAAATAGAGCAAACGATATAACTGCTCTTGGTATAAAAAAATTAAATGATGCTTTAACAGATTTAAAAAAAATCTGCACTCTTTACAGATGCAATAGAATAATAGCTGTGGCAACAGAAACATTGAGAAAAGCTGGCAATGGTCCACAAATAATAGAAGAATTAAAAGAAGCCTTAAACTTAGATGTTAAAATAATAAGTGGGAAAGAAGAGGCATACTATGGATTTGTATCTTCTATTAATTCTATAAATTTAAAAGATTTCTTACAAATAGATATAGGTGGTTCTAGCTGTGAAATAGTCTTAGTTAAGGATAAAAAGCTAATAGAATCTATAAGCTTGCCTTATGGAAGTATTCCAAATACTAAAAACTTTAACCTAAAAGACAAGGTATCAGAAGAAGATGAATTGAGATTCAAGGATATGATATTTAAAGAACTCGATAAATATCCATGGATAAAGGAAAATAAAAACCTACCTGTTGTAGGAATCGGTGGTTCTGTCAGATGCATAGAAAAAATCTTGAGAAATCATGCATTTGATGATATTGATATTTTACTTGATAGCTATGTTATATCTTATAAAAATATAAATAGCTTATTCAATATTGTCAAAAGACTAAATTTACAACAGAAAAAAGAAATCAAGGGTATGTCCTCTAATAGAGCTGATATTTTTGTTGGCTGCTTGATTTTAATTAAATACCTTATGTTCTACATTAATTCTGACAAGCTTTCTATAAGTAAATTTGGAATTAGAGAGGGCATTTTATTTGAATACGCCGAAAGCCTATAATTAAAACTTTATAAATAAATTGAGAGTATGAGGAGTCTTCAATCTGAGACTTTTCATACTCTCTTTTCATTAACTTAAATTTTATCGACTATTAGAATGCTGGAACTATACTTCCATCGTATTTATCTTCTATGAATTTTTTAACTTCATCACTATTTAAAGCTTTTTGTAATGCTTTTGCTTTGTCGCTGTCTTTATCTTCAGTTCTTATAGCAACCACGTTTACATATGGAGAATTACTATCTTCTATTACTATTGCATCTTTAGTAGGATTTAATCCAACGTTTAATGCGTAGTTAGTATTTATAACTGCTAAATCAACATCGTCTAATGTAGAAGGAACTTGTGCTGCATCAACTTCAACGATTTCTATATTTTTAGGATTTTTTGTTATGTCTTTTGCTGTTATTAATTCACCGTCTTTAACTTCTATTAATCCATTTGCTGCTAATAATTGAAGAGCTCTAGCTTCGTTAGTTGAGTCATTTGGAACTGAAACCTTTGCTCCGTCTTTTACTTCATCTAATGATTTTAATTTTTTAGAGTATACACCCATTGGCTCAATATGTACTTTTGCACAATAAGTTAAGTCGTAATCTTTTTCTTCGATTGTAGCGTTTAAATATGGTATATGTTGGAAATAGTTGGCGTCTAGAGATCCATCTGCTAATGCGTCATTTGGTAATACATAATCATCGTATTCAACTACTTCAAGTTCATATCCTTCTTTTTCTAGTACTGGTTTTGCTGCTTCTAATATTTCAGCATGTGGTGTTGGAGATGCCCCTACTTTTATAGTTTTGTCTTCCTTGCTTCCCCCTGAACAACCTGTTAATAATCCTACTACTAATGTTCCTAATAATATTGCTTTTCCTAATTTTTTTAATTTCATTTTGATTTCCTCCTGTATTTTTATATAAATTATTTTATTTTAATTTTTTATAAGCATAATCGCCTAAACTTTGTATTACTTGAACTACTATTACTAATGTTATTACAACATATATCATAACTGCTGTGTCGAATCTTTGGTGACCATATACTAACGCTACCTTACCAAGTCCTCCAGCTCCTACAGTACCTGCCATTGCTGTGTATCCAAGGATTGATATTATTGAAAGTGTTATACCTGATACGATTGAAGGCATTGCTTCTTTTATCATTACTTTAAAAACAATTTGGGTTTTTGTAGCTCCGAAAGATTGTGCAGCTTCTATAAGTCCTTCATCTACTTCATTTAAAGCTGTTTCTATTATTCTAGCTATAAAAGGTGCTGCTCCTATCGTAATCGGTACTATCGCTGCTGTTTCCCCTATACTTGTACCTACTATCAATCTAGTAAATGGTATTAATGCAACTAATAATATGATGAATGGGAAACTTCTTACGATATTTACTACAAATCCAACTACTGAATATATGTATTTATTTGGTTTTAATCCCTTTGGTTTAGTAAGAACTAATATGATTGCTAACATAAATCCTAAAATTGTGGCGATTACAGTTGGCACAATTATCATATACATAGTTTCTAAAAATGCTTCCCCCAGTATTTCTGTCAAATACTCGTATAATGATGTATTATTTGTCATTTTTTATTTCCTCCCAAGTTATATTTCTTTCTGTAAGATAATTTTTTACTGCATTTGCGTAATGATCTTTAACTGTTATTATTAATGAACCAAGTACATCTTCTCGGAATTTTTCTAATTTACCGTAACTTATACTAAAGTCAAAATCCAATGTTCTCGCCATATTTGTAATTATTGATTGGTTTGCAATATCCTTAGGGAATATTATTTTTATATTTGTTCCCTCTGGAAGCACTATTTGTTCATCTCCTATTAACGCCTTCAATCCTCTAGTATTGTTTAAGAATAAATCTTCAGTATTTTCTATTTCTAATACCTTACCATCCTCCATAACTGCAACTCTCGTACAAATCTGCTTGATAACCTCCATTTGGTGAGTTACAACTATAATTGTTATATTTAACTTTTTGTTTATATCTTCTAATAGAGATAGTATTGATTTGGTAGTATTTGGATCTAGCGCTGAAGTAGCCTCATCACATAGGAGAACCTTTGGCTCTAGTGCTAATGCTCTAGCTATCGCAACTCTTTGCTTTTGCCCTCCACTTAAATTTCTAGGCTTGACATCTTTTTTATCGCTAAGTCCTACCAATTCAAGTAGATTGTTTACCTTTTTTTCTATTTCGGATTTTGAATATTTAAAACACTCTAGTGGTAGAGCTACATTTTCAAATACTGTTCTTCTTTCTAGTAATGAGAAATGTTGGAATATCATTCCTAAATTTCTTCTAAGCTCTCTTATATCCTTTTCATTTAAATTTTTTACTTCTTTTCCTTGTACTGTTAAGCTTCCCTCTTGATAGTTTTCAAGCCCATTTATACATCTAAGTAAAGTCGATTTACCTGCTCCACTATGTCCTATAATTCCAAATATTTCACCCTCTGCAATTTCCATATTTACATCTTTTAATACTTTTGTATCGCCATAATATTTATTAAGATTTTGTATTTTTATCATTTATATTCTCCCCTTCCAATCAACTACATATATTTTATTTTATATTTTTATTTTTTTATATATCTAGTTAATTTTTTATAGTATGTCGAAAATATTCCCATTTTTTTATATATCTATATCTTTTATTTATTTTTCTTTTTAGTATTTATAAATATTAAAAAAGCTTGAGTATAAACTCAAGCTTTAATTATCTGTTTATACTCATCTCTCAACTTTAATAGTTGCAGGATTTAGCACCATATATATAAATATTGGTTGCTGGGCTTCATAGGGCCTGTCCCTCCGCCTCTCTTGATAAGAATTATTTTTTAATTTTCAGTTGTTATGTTATTAATAATAAACAATTTGTATAAATTTGTCAATATTTTTTTAAATTTATTATTTTAAATCTGTTTTTATTACATATTTTATCTTCATAAAACTAAATTATATTTCTAGCTGTCATCTCAAGCTTATCCTTTGCTTGTCTGATTTCACCGATTTGTATATCAGTTATTTTCTCAGGTTTTGCTTTTTTAACTAACCTCTTAAGAGTTCTCAGTTCAGATTTTATCTCAGATTTTTGAGCTCTATCTATGGATTCTTTAGATTGGTCCAATCCCTGCT
>NZ_JALEXO010000267.1 GCF_022780145.1 Intestinibacter sp. | reverse complement strand
AAAACAGGTCTTATAATAGACGCTTATTTTTCTGGGACTAAGTTAAAATGGATTTTAGACAATGTCGAAGGTGTTAGAGAGAGAGCAGAAAAGGGAGAATTGCTGTTTGGGACAGTTGAGACATGGCTTATTTGGAAGCTGACTAAGGGTAAGGTTCATGTGACTGATTATTCAAATGCATCTAGAACTCTGCTTTTTAATATTAAAGAGTTAAAATGGGACGATGAGATTTTAGCGGAATTAAACATTCCAAAATCAATGCTTCCAGAGGTTAAACCATCTAGTGAAATCTACGGACATTGCGATTCTGCGTTTTTAGGAGGAGAAATTCCGATATCAGGAGCAGCTGGAGATCAGCAGGCAGCTCTATTTGGTCAAACCTGCTTCAATCCAGGGGAGGCAAAAAATACATATGGAACAGGCTGCTTCATGCTTATGAACACAGGTGAAAAACCAGTTTTCTCAGAAAACGGGCTTGTAACTACGATAGCATGGGGGCTTGACGGCAAGGTAAATTATGCTCTTGAAGGCTCAATATTTGTGGCAGGTGCAGCGATACAATGGCTTAGAGACGAGCTAAAAATAATAGAATCCTCAGCAGACTCTGAGTACATGGCAAACAAAGTAAAGGACACTAATGGATGCTATGTAGTGCCTGCATTTACTGGACTTGGAGCACCTCACTGGGATCAATACGCTAGGGGAACAATAGTCGGAATTACCCGCGGTGTCAACAAATACCATATAGTCCGCGCGACATTGGAATCACTAGCTTACCAAGTAAACGACGTACTTCAAGCGATGAAGGCGGACTCAAAAATAGAGCTAGAAGCTCTAAAGGTAGATGGTGGAGCGAGCCAAAATAATTTACTTATGCAAATGCAATCTGATATAATAGACGCACCAGTAAAAAGACCAGTTTGTGTCGAAACTACAGCGATGGGAGCAGCTTATTTGGCAGGATTAGCAGTAGGATATTGGAAAAACAAAGAAGAGGTTATAAAAAACTGGGAGATAGATAAAGTTTTCACTCCTGAAATATCAGAAGAAGACAGAGCTAAAAAGATAAAAGGCTGGAACAAGGCAGTCAAATACTCATACGGATGGGCTAAAGAAGAATAAAGTAACAATTCGAGCATAATAAAAATAAAATAGTATACGCGAAATGAAAAAGGAGGATGATTATCATGATATTACCAAAAAGACTAAAAAAAGGCGACACTATAGGAATTGTGGCTCCTTCAGGTCATTTACGTGAAGCTAAAATAGAGGATGTTGAAAAATCCTTGATAGATAGAGGATACAAGGTGAAAATTTACGAAAGCTGTTATAGTGTAGACAGGGGATACCTATCAGGAAACGATGAATTGAGAGCTAAATGTCTGCAAGAGGCATTTGCGGATGAAAATATAGACGCGGTTTTCTGCATAAGAGGTGGATATGGAGCTGCTAGGATATTGGATTTAATCGATTTTGATATTATCAGAAATAATCCGAAGATATTTCTAGGATTGTCCGATATAACAGCGCTTCACATGGCGTTTAACCAAAAATGCGATTTGGTTACTTACCATGGACCTGTGGCGAGAAGATTTGTCGATATGGACGATTACACAGAAAAGTCACTATTAAAAAACATAGCTACAGATGAAAGAATAAATTTCGAAAATCCTGAGGACGAAGAGATATTTGCATTATATGAAGGTAAATGTGAAGGCCAAATAGTAGGTGGAAACTTGAGCTTAATAAACACTTCTCTAGGAACAGAATATGAAATAGATACTAAGGATAAAATCCTATTTATAGAAGAGACTAGCGAATATGTATATAATGTAGACAAAATGATAAACCACCTCCATATGGCTGGTAAATTCAGAGATTGCAAGGGGATAATATTCGGTGATTTCAAGGATTGCAGAAAGGTCAGAGATGAAGACTGGGCTGTCGAGGACATAGTAAACGAAATAGCCCAAAGATACAAAAAGCCTACAATCTACAACCTGCAAACAGGACACTGTATTCCAGTCGGCACAATACCTCTAGGTGCGATGTGCTACTTAGATGCTACTAATAAAAAGGTGGAATTTGACTATTCCAACTGCTCATGC